>JAISEL010000087.1 GCA_031264185.1 Deltaproteobacteria bacterium | reverse complement strand
ATGAAATATTAGGGTATGTAAAAGCTAAAGATATTTTAAAAGGTATAGAATTTGTTCATACTCCAAAGCATGCCAGTTGGTTAAATATGGCTGAGATCGAAATCGGTATACTTGACAAGAAATGTCTTAACCGCAGGTTAACTGATTTAGACCGCATAAAAACCGAAGTCGATATTTGGCAGAAAAATAGAAATAAATGTAAAGCAAGAATAAATTGGACTTTCAGCAAGGAAAAAGCCGACTTAAAACTGGGCCACCATTATGTATCATAATTAATAAGTCATAGCACTAGTATCTTTTTGTTTCGGCGTCTTTTTTTCTGCTCGGCAGTTACTTGGGGATCTTGTTACGGGGCTTGAGGCTATTGTTGAGGAAGCCAACTTAGTCGGTAATGCCGGAGGAAGGCTCGACTAACTACGTGTGGACAGGGGTGAATGTTCGGCGTTAAGTTCGCGGCCACTCTTGCCTCTCCGGACTCAGAATTGAAGGATGTGGGAGCGGTCTGGAAGGGGATGCGGATATTATGCTTTCCGGATCAGACGGTCTCGTTTTTTTGTGAGTCCAGAGGTCCGGACGACTTTAACGGATACAGCCCAGTATGGCCGACTTGAGGCAGGAGTAGGTCTGGTCTATAGGGAACTGTTCAGGTCTGGATGCCTTAGCATCTCATTTCGGTCTTTCTTTTGGAACCTTAAGAATTGGGCTCTGGCAGTTGGGAAGTCCGTTCAACCGAGGTCTTGAGTGACCATGGTCTTTGAAGTGCCTGGGCCGGTTCGCCGATTAGTAGAGTCAGTTTCAATAGAAAGGCAGATAAAAATAAATTTAATAAAATTAATAGTTTACCTGTTGGAGAAGAAACGGTCCCGGCGGCAAGTGAAATCTTTTGAGGAAAATTTAAATTATTAGCAAAAATCTATTGACAAGAAAAATGAACTCGTCTAGTATCCAAAAGATCACCGTGGCATTAGCCAATTAATGACCACGGTGTTTGATTTAAGGGGGGTTCTCTTCTTGCCTGAGAGTTCTTCGGGAATTTTTCAGTTGACCCGCCTAGCCCAAGTAGGGCCGTTAACTCAGCCGGTAGAGTATCTGCCTTTTAAGCAGAGAGTCGTGGGTTCAAATCCCGCACGGCCCACCAGTTGGTTTATCAGACGTCCCCATCGTCTAGCCTGGTCCAGGACACCGGACTTTCACTTCGGCAACAGGGGTTCAAATCCCCTTGGGGACGCCAAATTTAGTATGTCAATTTGTCAAAATAAGTCTAACATAGTCCGAAAGACTTTATAAGTAAATGATTTCCGGATTTTTTCTCTTAACTGATCCAGTAAATTCAATAAATACTAGTTTAACTAATAACAAAGCGGCTATAATAGCAGACTTAGACCCTTTGGGTTTGGCTATACCCGCTTTGTTGAAAGCTATGCATTGACTTGGGCTAGTGTTTCGGCGGTTAAATTCGGTTATTCGTCCCCCCTAGCGATTCTGCAATTACGGCTTAAGTATCAAGTATCCCCCTTCCATAGCAGCCGCCTGCCCTCCTTCGAAGCCCTAAACAAGAGCGGCCTACAGGCTGGCCTCTAAATTTCTCTAAAAAATTATTTTTATAACATAATCAATTATTTTAGTATGCATTAATAAATATAACTAAATTATTTATTATATATATTGTATATAATATTATACTATTATTATAGCATATAATTAGTATTTTAAGTTATTTACATTTTTTTATTAATATTATTAGATTATTAATTGATAATATTTATCGTTTAGAGGCTATTATGAATGAGTATAATTGTAAACATCAGTCTATCCGAAAAAAATTCGGCAAATTTTTACAAAAATGGCTTCGCAAACATCGGGAGAATTCAGGTTTGTTATTCGGGCCAGCATTATTTTCCTGGCCGCCGAAGGTTAGGCAAAAGGGAGACCAGCCTTATCCTTGGTTGCTCAAAGGAAACGGTTATCAAGGTGGCGTGAGCGGTATTCCAAGCTTTCTCTTCAGGGTTTTTGCGACTTTAACTATGGTGAAGGAAGCAAATTGCCTGATCAAGTCGGTAGCTCCTGCGGCGGAATCAATTCAATCTTCGATGAAGACATGGAAAACACTCCAAAGCTGCCACGCAAAGCGCTTTCTAATATAGTTGGTCTGACGTCAGACGATACTCACCGCAGCGGTCGTTCTCCTATTGCAGTAAACAGACTCGCTGATGAAATTCTACGGCGAACAGCTTCTGAACTGCCGCCTGATGGGTCTAAAACTCACTGGTCTTCAAGAGATACGGCTAAAACAGTTTGCTGCAGCCGTTTGACTGTCGAGTCAATCAGGAGGCTTCATAATTTGAAGCCTAATTTGATGTAGGCATTTAAATTGAGCAATGATCCGCTTTTTGTTAAAAAGGCCAAAGATGTCACTTCCCTATACGACAGTTCGCCTATAGGTTAAATTGTCATATGTGTTGATGGAAAAACGCAGATTAAAGCACTCTGTCGGCCGCAATGCTCATCGTTTCCTCAACCCGGTGTACCTACCGGATTTGGTCATGACTGCAAACTTAACGGAACTGTTTCTCTTTTTGCCGCTTTGGAGATAAAGTCAGATCAGGTACGCGGCATGTGCAGGAATAGACACACCAATCTTGATTTCATTGATTTTTTGGAATTTCTCAAAGGCAGACTATCTGAAGATAAGAAATACATATAATTCTTGACAACTACGCGACTCACAAGCACCAAAATGTCAAAAACTGGCTGGCAGATCTCAACTGGTTCCACTTTCACTTTACTCCTGCTTCATCCTCATGGATGAATTTGATCGAACGTTGGTTTCGTGAACTCACAGATAAGGCAATTAGGCGTGGGGCTTTTAATCAGCGAACGAGGTGACTGAAAAGACTCATACGTTGTTTATTAATTATCATAGTGGCAGACATAAAGCGTATGTTTGGAAGGCAAAGGCTGAAAATATATTCATTCAGGTGGAGCGAGCTGGAGCAGCTCTGTCACGAGCCAGCAAATGCAGGGTACGATAATTTAGGAGCGAGGGTTGCCCACGAAATTCTGCGGCACGTAGGGGTAACCGAATTTTTACCGTCGATACACTAGAGGGCATTTTTCGGATTTTTTGTGCCAGTTGGACTTTTTGCGGCTTTTGCAGTTCTGCTGATTCTATTGACTTAGGGCTTTCGCACTGCATTAAGCTCCGATTGCTACGCGAATCCCACTTGAACCGTATCTCTTCAGTAGACAGCCACTTCCAGGCCTATTATTATTCTTCTGGACGGTAATTTGAAAGGAACAGTATATTTCCTTTTTTTATAGTCGTCAAGGCCTCATTTAAGTCGTTTTCAATAATTTTTTTCCGTCTTCCTCATTATGGTTGAGAAATTTTTCTCGGTATTTTACCTCAATGATCAATCGTCCCCCGTTTTTCAGAAATGAGTCATATCTATCCGATCTCTGGATGTAGTGAGCTCATCATAGCCCGTGTTTGTCAAGGACACTACAAAAAATTTTCACGGCGTGCCTAAATTTTGCAATTTTGATTTATTAAAAAATTATTTTTATAGTATGTAAAACCAACGGCATTAAATATTTGTCTCTGCTTATAATTAGCAGCACTAACGTAAGGCTTGACAAAACAACTCTCTGATGTTTTTTTAACTCTCCTGGCTATGCCAATTTTTGCCAGTTTCAAGCTACAAGTTTCATTGCCGCTAAAACAGCTATCTAAAATCACGACCTTGTTAGCGCATTTAGAGGTATTCACAATTTCAAGTATGTCCCGCAAAGATAGGTCGGCATTGGAATCGTCCGTTGCGATGATATGCCCTCCAAACGAATCCAACATACCGTGTCCGGCGAAATACATCAAGGCCACTTCCGAAGAACCTTGAAAACAAGTATCAATAGCCGATTTCAGGTCTGCGCGAGAGCACTCGCCATAAATCGGAGCAACATCAAAATTCTTGTCGCCGTTGCCGTGCCTGTCTAATCGCTTGGTAATCTCAACAGCGTCATTCTCGCACCCATAAAGAGCGTTTCCTTTGGGATAGTTGTTAAGCCCCACCACCAATGCTTTCTTCATAACTAGGATCCTCCAAGTAAATTAAAAAATCTACACTAATTATACTACGCCTGACCGAATTTTTCAACCCCTATTTCGAGATTTTTATACAAATCTTAAATTTTTTACGCTTACCTCTTGACATTGCGCACGTTATCGTGTATAATAAGCTTATATAAAGTTAGGAGGTACCCGCAATGCTCGTATCATTACCCGAATACGGCAAGATTCACGGCAAAAGCGGCTATACGCTTCGCCGTATGGCTGAAAAGAATATGTTCAATACTGCGCATAAAATTGGACGTAACTGGGTTGTGGACAGCTCAGAATCCTACCCAGTAAAGAAACGCGCCGTGAAGCGACCGATAACGGTGGTGTCGCTGTTTTCAGGCTGCGGAGGTATGGACTTGGGCTTTGTCGGAGGCTTTGATTTTCTTTGCAGGCGTTACGAAAAGACCGATTTCAACATCATTTGGGCTAACGAGATTAACCCCGCCGCTTACGAGACGTACCGCTCAAACATCGGTAATCATATAATCGTGGGCGACATAAACGAGGAGATTGCAAATATTCCCGAACACGCGGACGTAGTTATAGGCGGTTTTCCGTGTCAGGATATATCTATAAACGGTAAGATGCTTGGTATCAGCGGCAAGCGTAGCGGTTTGTACACCGCGATTGTCGAAGCCGTCCGCAAACTTACGCCGCAGGTGTTCGTTGCCGAGAACGTAGGCGGATTACTGCTCAAGCAAAACGAGGCATCGCTGAAAAAGATACTTGAAGATTTCAGTTCGCTCGGTTATGAGGTAAGCTGTCAGCCATATCACGCGGAGGATTATGGCGTTCCTCAGAGCCGTGAGCGCGTTTTTCTAGTTGGCACTAAGGCGGGTAAGCCGAAATTTACGCCGCCGACGATTGTGACCGCTACCCCCATTACCGCCAAGGAAGCGATTGGAGACCTTGAAGCCGTCGCTAAGGATAAGGAATTTTCGCACATTTGGAGTTTGGCGAATGTTAGCGGCGAACAGGGCAACCGCCGATTACTCGCGGACAGGCCGGGCTATACTATCCGCTCCGAGTGCCACGGTAACATTCAATTTCATTACTCGTTACCTCGACGAATCTCAATGCGCGAGGCGGCGCGTATACAATCGTTTCCTGATACGTTCCGCTTTCCCGGTAAACTTCGCGAGACGGAACGACAAATCGGGAACGCTGTGCCGCCCGCTCTCGCGTGGCACGTCGCGAGAGCGGTAGAACCGCTCATAGAGAGGGAGAGCGTATGACTAAGCCTGAATTTGAAGCGATACTTGACAAGTGCTGCGCTCAACTGACAGCGGAGGCTCGTGTTGCGCCTTTCAAAACGTCACCGCAGTTTGAAAACCGCGTTCGCTAGGTGTTGAACGCGATTACGGTCGGTAATGGCTCGTTCGCTATTGACTTCGACCCACACCCGCAGGCGTTCCCTGATATTGCGATGGGAGAGTTCGGCGTTGAAGTAAAGTTCACGCTAAACGACACTTGGCGCAGCGTCGCGAATAGCGTTCTTGAAACGCAACGGATTGAGACGGTCAAGCATATCTATATCGTGTTCGGTAAAATGGGCGGTACGCCAGAAGTGCGCTGGGGTGAATATGAGCAATCTGTTATTTACGTACGCACGTCTCACGTTCCGCGTTTTGAGGTTGAGTTACCGTTTGGCAAAGCCGAACCCAAACGCTCACTATTCGAGGAAATGGGCGTACACTACGATGACTTCCGCAAGCTTGAAATGCGGGAGAAAATGAAGTATATCCGCGCATACGCGAGAAAAATTCACCCTGATGGACGCTTATGGTGGATTGAGGACAGCGAAACCGTAAGGACACACTACGCCAGTACAGGCGCGTCTTTACACCAATCTCACTACAGTGGAGAAAACGAAACTTCGAGCCGAAGCCGCGTTGCTCTGCCCTAAAATTGTGAAATCTGGGCGTACTCGTGATATTACCCCGGCGGATAATTTTGATACAAACAAATCATCATAAGGTAAAATCAATGAAGAAATAGATTATCATAATAATCCGCCGAGGTAATAAGTACGACGATATGGTTCTTTATCTGCTTACGTATCACGGCGTTCTCTGCCATCAAGCTCGCGATTTGTTCTCTGCTGGTAGCGTTGCTAATCCGAAGAACGACGATAATGGCGGGATTTATATTTGCCGCGCTCTCAAACTCATTGAGACAGAAATGCGCGAAGCCGCCGCAATAATGGACGATGCTCTGTTTGTTGAATACTGGGGTGAGAGCGTTCTGCCCGAAAAGCGTATTGTTCGCTGGCTTGAAAAAGCGGACGAGTACGCCAAGGACTGGATACCATCTAATGAATTGTTTATAGATTAGGAAGCGCGGTGTCGAACATTATGGAGAGAACACCCGAAGTAACCCACAAAATAATGTCGGCTATTCGCTCAAACAACACCAAGCCGGAAATGTTGTTACGCAAGACGTTGTGGCATAAGGGGTTGCGGTTCCGGTTGCATTATCAATCGCTCCCCGGCAAGCCCGACATTGTCTTTACGAAAGCTAAAATCGCTGTGTTTTGTGACGGCGACTACTGGCACGGGCATAATTGGGCTATTAGGGGATTGCCATCGTTAGAGGATGAATTAGCGGGTTATTCCGAGTATTGGCGCAATAAAATTTTGAAAAACGTACAACGGGACACCGAAAATACGAAAAAACTCGAAGCAAACGGTTGGACAGTCTTACGGTTTTGGGAGAGCGATATTAAGTGCGATGTTAGTAGTTGCGCCAATGTTGTGGAAACTATTTATCGCTCTCGTCTTGAACACGGATGATATGGGGTTCAGCCCCCTTGCTCTCAGATGAGGGCAAGGGGATTTTTTGTGCACTTCGCCGAAAATCAAAAATATCCATTTTACCCCTTGACAGCAGTCAACAGAGGTGGAGCATTTTTTTTGACTTTAGCCTCTGGAGCATGTCAAAATAGGTCAAGTTTGCCGGTTGAGGCCCGAAGGGGTCGTGAAAGGAGGCTTTATGCTGAACATGTCCACTGTCGTTTGCGCCACAGATCTCTCCGAAGCTTCCAACAAGGCCGTACCTCTGGCCGCCCATATTGCCAGGAGCTTTAAGGCCAAGCTGGTTGTGGCTCATATAATTGATTTACCGGCCGTGACTCCTTACGGAGAGACCATGGTCGATCCCCAGGAACTAAGGGTCAGAGTGGAAGAGTCCACCCGGTCTCAGATAGGCGATATTCTGGCCCTTCTGGAGCCAGTGGATTGGGACCTCCATATAACCTTAGGCTACCCGGCTAAAGAGATTCAGCAGATAGTCACCGAGACGAAAGCCGGTCTTCTGGTGGCCGCCACCCACCCCCGAAGCGGTCTGGAGCGGTTTTTGCTTGGTTCAGTCAGTCGTAAGCTGATGTTTACGCTGACTGTGCCGTTTTTGATCATTCCCGGTGCCCTGCCTCTGGAAAGGTCGGCTCTTCACCGCATCGAATCAATCATGATTGCCTGCGATTTTTCCGAAGATTCCGATTCGGCTCTGTTTTTGGGCATAGATTTAGCCCGACACTTAAAGGCCAAACTGACTCTGGCCACAGTGGTTGATCAGGGTCAGCTGGATCAGATTTTAACAACCGATCCTCAGAAAGAACACTCCGTGGCCGGTCGTCTGGTCTGCGAACTGACCAATAAGCTAAGAGCCTTTGTGCCGGATGACCTTAAAGACGGCACGGTCCTTGAAGTTTTGGCCGGGCATCCTCACGAAGAACTAAATAAGTACGCTATCTTAAATCATGTGGATCTAATTGTCATGGGTGTCCACGGGCGGGGCTTTATTGAAAATTTAATGGTCGGTTCAACGACCGATCGTCTGGTTCGTCTGGGCCAGTTTCCTGTTATGGCGGTCCGTAAGGTTCACTGAGGAATTTTTGGTAGTTTACAGATATAAAGGTCGAATGAAACCGGTCTTATTACTTCTCATTAAAAGCCCCTCACTGGATGTTTAGATTTTTCAGCTCTTCTAAAGCCAGGCTGACTTTTTCCGGGGTCAGGTTAGACGGAGAGACAGCCGGCAAAAAAGACGGTCCGGCCTCTGATTCCGAGGAGGCTACCCGGGAAAGAAGTCCGGCCGCCTGGAGAGTATTGACGGTCCGGCCCACATAGGGAATGGGCTGCTTGAGTTCCCGGGCTAAAAAGAGGATGGAACTGGGACCATTGACAGAACCGTTTTCAAAATTACTGACAATTTTGTCCATGACCTGGCAGCTTAAATTTTTAAGGTCGGCAAAGCTTAAGGGTTGCAGGATAGAGTTAAGTTTCAGGCCGCTGGTAAAAAAATCGGCCAGCCTTCTGGTCATTTCCCCGCCGCTGATGACAATGAGCCAGCTTATGTACAGCCAGAGTAAAAACAGGGGCACCATGGCAAAACTGCCGTAGACGGCATTATAGCTGGTAATGTAGATAATGACTTTAAAGTAGGATTTCTGGAAGATCTGAAATATTATACCGGTCATCAAACCGCCTATAAGACGCTCTTTCCACCGGATGATGCCCCGGCTGAAATAGGCGTATGTCCAGCTTAAAACCAGCCACCAGATTAAAATCGGGGAGATGCTCATCAGGTGAGGATTGACGGGCTGAAACTGGAGATTGAGCCAGGACTGCATTTTAGTGGCGTCCAAACTGGCCAGAAGGATATTGATGCACCCGGCGGACAGCAGAAAAAGGGGAATGACCAGCATAATGGTCAGATAGTCCGTAGCCCGGTGAATGGCGCTTCTTTGTGAGAGATAGCCGTAAATCCGGCTGAAAAAGACCTCTAATTGCCACAGAAGGCCGTGTACTGACCAGAAAATAAAGCCCAGAGCGGTGAAGACCAAAACAGAGCCGGAAAAATTATTAATGAGGTTTTCGGCAAAACCGGTCAGGGTGGACAGTAAATTTTCCTGGCCGCTGAAGTTTTCCGACAAAGACAGTTTCAAAGCCTCTTCTAAACCCAGACTTTTGGCCAGAGCAAAACATATAGCTAAAATGGGGACCACAGCCAGAGCCGAATAGTAAGACAGGGCTGCTGCCAGAAGAGGCCAGCCCAAAAGTCCTGACTTGTCCAGGCGTTGGTAGAGATCGTATATAGAGTCAAAAGGGTTTCTCAAGGGCCGTTTCCTTCAACCCAGTCCTTGAACCCCAAGGTCTTGAGTTTCTTGTGCAGTGTGGTCCGGTCTAAAACGATAGCCTCCGCAGTCTGGGTTATGTTGTAGCTGTGGGCTTTTAACTGGGCCAGCAGATAGCGTCTTTCAAATTCGGCCCGAGCTTCCCGGAAGGTTAAAGACATAATTGAATCGTCAATTCCGGCAGTTAGGCCGGGCGAATCTGTCTCGTTTTTGCCCGGTTCCTGTGGATCGCCGGAGATGATCGGTCCCCTGGTGATTATGGCTAAACGTTCGATTGTGTTTTTAAGTTCCCGGACATTACCGGGCCAGGCTCTTTTCTGAAGCCCCTTTATAAACTGAGGGTCTAATTTTTTAGGTTCCAGGTTGTTTTCGGTCAGGCACTTTGACAGAAAAATCTCGGCCAAAGCCGGAATATCTTCAGGACGTTCTCTTAAGGGGGGCACAAAAATAGGAACCACGTTTAAGCGGTAATAGAGATCGTCCCGGAAAGAGCCGCGGGCGATTTCGGCTTTTAAATCTTTATTGCTGGCCGCGATGATGCGGACATCGACATTAATCGTCCTGGTGCCGCCGACCCGCTCAAACTTCTGTTCCTGGAGAATTCTTAAAATCTTAGCCTGGGTCTTCAGGGACATATCGGCAATTTCGTCTAAAAATAAAGTTGAGTGATTAGCCAGGTCGAAGCGGCCCTGATGGCGCCGGTCGGCGCCGGTGAAAGCCCCTTTTTCGTGGCCGAAAAGTTCGCTTTCCACCAGTTCTTCCGGGATAGCCGCGCAGTTGACAGCAATCATAGGTCGATCGGACCGGGTAGACAGGCGGTGGATAGTGTGGGCCACCAGTTCTTTGCCGACTCCGTTTTCGCCGTTTATTAAAATCGGGGCCGAAGTCGGAGCCACCATTTCCAAAGTCTTGACCAGACCGGCCATGACTTCGCTTGTACCCATAAGCAAAGACGATTCCGCCGGGGGCTTTAATATTTGGTTTTCGGTCTCCAGCCGCCTGAAATTAATGGCCCGGTTAACAGACAGCATAAGCTTATCAACGGAAAGAGGCTTTTCAATAAAGTCAAAAGCTCCTTTTTTAACCGCCTTGACCGCAGTTTCCACATTACCGTGGCCGGAAATAATGATGACTGGAACCTGGGGATATTCTTCCCGCATCTTGGCTAAGACTTCAAAGCCCTGCTCGGCCCCCGACATCCAGAGATCTAAAATGACGACCCCTGGGGCCGATACTTCCAGGCGCTCCAGAGCTTCCGGCCCGGAGGCGGCCTGGGCTACAATATAGCCTTCGTCGCCCAAGATGCCGCCCAAAGTCAGGCGGATGTCCTTTTCGTCATCAACTATTAAGATGGTTTCCGGCATATAGGATGTTTTCCGGCATAATTATATTTTTTTTGTTGCCAACTGAGTAATTTTTTAACCGGCGGTTAAACCAGTTTCTAGATTATACGCAAAAGATCGGGGAATATCTATTATTAGCTGACGTTTTCCCAAATGACCCCGTCTTTGGGCCGGTAGGCGGGAAAATCGTCAATCATCAAAGACATAAATAAAGCGTCCCCGGCCAGATAGTAGTTTTTAGCCCGGCCGTCAATAGTAAATCCGGCCTTCCGGTAGAGAGTGACGGCTTTTTGGTTGGTCTGCAGTACTTCCAGAAGTATTTTTTCTCCCCGGCTGCGTCTGGTCAGATCGACTAAAATTGAGATTAGCCCGGCCCCTAAGCCAAAGCCCTGGAATCTGGGACTGACGGTCAGTTTTAAAAGATGAGTTTCTGGAGGCAGAAGCCAGGCAAAAAGGAAGGCTGCCAGCTCATTATTTATAAATAATCCCAAAGGCAAGAAAAAGGGCCGCTCAAACTCACCCAAAAAATTATCGACTGTCCAGGGTTCTTTTTCCGTGGATTTTTCTAGAATCACGAGACCTGGCAGATCGTCTGCAGTCAGTTTTCTGGCCAGAATCGGACCTATTGTCTCTGTTAACACAGGCAAGTAATTATGATTCCGGCCAAAAGGCCCAGGCCGTAAAATAAGATTAAGCTTTTGCGGAGGCGCCCGATATTGATGGTCAGGCCGACAAGAGGCATAAATGGGGCCAGTTTATCCAGAAAAGGCCATAAAGCGGCCGGTTCGGCCTTGATGTTCCAGATAATAAATAAAGCCAAGATAGGCGCAAGTAGGGACAGGGAAGCCAGACCGGCGGCCAGTGTGAACAAAAGGCCCTTTAAATTAGGCCACATAAAGCCGACTCTGCCCCCTACGGCCAGATTTTCTTCCAGCCTGGCTTCGACTTTACCTGAAACCCGCCGGGAGAGTTTTTCCAGACCAGTGGCCAGGACGGCGACCGGAGGAATTAAAATACAGATAAAGACTAAAACCGGTCTTTCCGGCGGGGTGTGCCAAAACCGGGTCACGGCCGACCAGGCCAGTAAAGCCGCCGAGACCGCCAGGCCGCCGTTAGGCGTTAAAACGCCTCCTAAAGGCGGTCTCGTCAGCCACAGCAGTTCCGTCCACAGGCCTAAGTACAGGCCGGCCAGAGGATTATCCAGAACGTGGCCGACAAGCAAACCGGTGACCAGTGGCCTGGCCAGCATACTCTGGCCGACTGCCTGGCGGTCGAGATTTAAAAGGGCGGCCAGAATTAAGGCCCATAAAAGGTGGAGATTTACCGGTTCCATCGGTAGCGGTTGGGCTCAAACAGGGTAGGCTGGTCGGCGGGCAGAGACTGAAAGTAGATTTTAAGGCCATCCTCGGCCAGAGAGGCCAGAGTTTTTAAGTCTTGGTCATTGACAAAAAAACTGTCGGCTAAACGCAGGGTTTCTGGACTGGGTTTATAGAACTGATTGCCCAGATTTAAGCTCGTAAGACATAGGCCTTCGTGAACTGCCTCACCCACCCCGGCCACATCCCGGAACAGGATCATGATCCTTAAGTCCTTCCGTTTTTCAGCCAAAAGCTCGTTTAATTTTGGCGGAGTGACAAAGCTGATGTTTCCGACCGGCGGATGGATGCCTAAGGCCATAATGTCCATTAAAAGGTCAGACTCCAAAGCCAGATGATCGGCCACAATGATTTCTTCGATTTCCAAAAAAGGCGCCCAGCCCAGGGTCACCTGCCCGTGAATAAGTTTTTGGTCTACGCGGGCGGCCAGAACGGTCATGATTTAAACTCGAAACATCAGGCCGCCTCAGCGGTTCCGTTTGCCCAGCATGTCGCCGGCCATATTAATTCCCTTGCGGGCATAATCCCGGCTGTCCATGGCCAGATTTTTTAAGGTCATGTCGGGTTTTTCCCTGAGCTGACAAGCTCGCAGGAGCATGGGCAGATTGGCTCCGGACAGGACATCGACCTGTTCGGCTCTTAAAAACGACAGGCTTATATTGGAAGGGGTGCCGCCGAACATATCCGTCAGGATCAAAACGCCCTGGCCGTGATCCTGGCTCTGTATGGCCTGTTCCATCTGGGATTTCAGCTGATCCGGGCTTAAATCAATTTCTACAGGCACGGTCAGGCAGTTTTCCACCGGTCCTATAATCAGTTCGGCTGTCTTGAGCAGTTCGGTTCCCAGTTGGCCGTGGGTAGCAATGACTAAGCCTATCACCTGGCTCCCTCGTTAGTTAGCTCCTGATAACGGGTTAAGCTAATTATTTAATAGTATTATGGTCTGTAAAGTCCATGCTTTTCAGACAATATCCCGGTGCCTAAGAACCAGATTGCCGTTAAAGCAGTCCTTAAGCCTCTCCCACAGATAACCGGCCAAGGCTACGCTTCGGTGCTGTCCGCCGGTGCAGCCCACGGCTATGGTCAGATACGATTTGCCCTCCTTCTGGTACAAAGGCAGCAGAAAATCAAGCAAATCGAGCAGTTTTTCCAAAAAATCTTTAGTCTCCTTAAATGACAGGACATAGTTCAGAACCCGGGGATCCCGGCCGTCTAAAGCCCTTAGTTTTTCCACGTAAAAAGGGTTGGGCAGAAACCGGACATCAAGCATTAAGTCGGCCTCCGGCGGGAGGCCGTTTTTAAAGCCGAACGATAAAACTTCGACCGATAAGCTCCGGCGATTTTGGATCTGGACAAATCTCTCCAGAACCATCTCCCGAAGACGTGGAGCTGTTAAGACGGTCGTATTTATGATTAGGTCGGCAATCTCTTTTAAAGGGGCCAATTGCTCTTTTTCGGCCCGGATAGCCTGGGCCAAATTCCCGGCCTGAGCCAGAGGGTGTCTCCGCCGGGTCTCGGAAAACCGCTTAACCAGAATATTGTCATCGGCTTCCAGGAACAGAAGCTTAAGATCGTAGCCCAGAGTCCGAGCCTGGGAAAAGACTTCATCGTAATTTCTCATCAGGTCGGCTTCCCGGGCGTCCATGCCGACGGCCAGACGGATAAAGTCTCCGCTCTCTTTTCTTAAAGCCAGAAGTTTGGGCAGAAGTAAGACAGGCAGATTGTCAATGGCCATGAAACCGTGGTCTTCCAGGGCTTTTAAAGCAGAGGTTTTGCCCGAGCCGGACAGGCCGGTGACCACAATGATTAAACCGGCTTTTAAGGTGTCGATCATGGACGCTCCTGGCAAAAAGAGTCTTTACTCGTTAATAGCGGCCAATTCCATGAAAATATTGTAAAAAGTTTCTCGGTCCGGAGCGGACAGTAAAAGCCTGAGGTTTTCCGGGGTTTTCCACAGGCGGCCCAGAAGAGCTAAGACCTGCAGGTGCTCGGAAGTGGCGGTAAGTGAACTTAAGACCAGAGCCAGAATCCTGACCGGCTGACCGTCGGGACTGTCAAAATCCAGTTCCCTGCCCGGAGCCGTGCGGGCTAAGATCATAAAAAGACGGTCTAAATTTGGAATTTTGCCGTGAGGCAGGGCTACGCCTCCTCCCACAGCGGTCGAACCTAATTTTTCCCTTTCCATGACAGCTAAAAAAATGCTATCAGTCTGGAGTCTTAAGCTTCTGGCCGCCTGTTGACAGAGAATTTCCAGTGCCTGGGCTTTGGTGTCAGCCGCCAAATCAAAACAGATGGCCTCTGGAGGCAGGGCTTCTCTTAAGTCCATAATTCTTTTGAATCTCTAGTTCAGGCAGTCAGAATAAGGCCGGTGCATAGGAATTACCACATGCTCCGGCCCCGAGTCACTAAATTGCGGCTGCGTTAAATTCAGTTTTGGAAGTACCTGACCAGTTCGGTTGACCCAGTCGGCAGTTTGTGAAGCAGACTGACTGATCCGGAATCCCGGTCCAGAAACACCATATATGGAGTGTTAGACAGAGCCAGTCTTTCGTCGGCCTCGGCCGGGCTCAAAGGTTCCAGGGGCAGCTCCCGGACCCGGTCGGCCGTAAAATAGCCCTCATCCTCAGGCTCAGGCTGGGATTTGCCGCCATTGTGCCCGGAGGATCTTTTGGCCGGCCCCTGGCCTTTATTGTGAATTTTCTGTTTTTCCCGGTGACGCTTGATCTGTTTTTCCAGCTTGTCCACCACCAGATCCAGAGCCGAGTACATATCTTCGGTCTCTTCTTCCGCTTTGATCTTCAGACCGTCGGCCGTCACCACAGCCTCGGCCCGGTGGCGGAATTTTTCCACAGTAAAGGTCAGGTCAACGTCAATGACCGAGTCGAGATACTTCTCCAACCGGGCCATTTTTTCTCTGCCGAAATCTTTCAGGTGGTCTGAGGGTTCCATGTGCCGGAAAGTCACCGTATATTGCATACACTTACTCCCGCTGTCCGGAAAGAACAGCTTCCAAGTTTAAGGGTTGACAATTGACTAAAAAAACTGATTCCCTGGCATAGCATTTATTAAGTAAGGCTTTTAGGCGGTACCTTGGGTAAATACAATAATATCAAAATCCGGGCTTAAAAAAAAGTGGCCATGGGTTGGGCCGGGGGTTCGTATCTTTAAGTTTTTATTATGCGAATAAGTATATTTTATTAAACAATAAATAGCTGATAAAATTATATAATAACAAATAAAATAGCAATAATTAACTAAAATAAACTATAACAGTAGCAAAATATTTCTTAATTAGAGTAAATGCTCAAGGGCTCCATATTAGGCCAAAGGCAGTCAGCTAGCCAAAGACTGTTATTTATTCCCAAACCAATCAGCCGGGTCGGGCTCGCCAGTGTCAGACGCCGCATCTCATTCAGCAACTTAAAGCTGGGGATTTTTCCGCTCTTTCCGCATTATAATGACTAAAAGCGGCTTTTTCGGCTGTAATTTAACTGTCAAAATAAAAATTATTGTCAGAAAATCTATTTTTCTTTTCGAGCTTGGCTATTGTTTTTTTATCAGACAGGACGGTAATATTATCTGTTTAGAGAGATATAGAGAGATAGATATTTCATTAAATTCGGTATTTAAGTTTAATGTGGGCTTTTTAAAGGTCAACTCGGGCAGAAGGTAGGCGTGAGGATTTCTTGAAAATTTGACAGATAGAGGGTCAAAGTTTTATTATATAAAGGCGGTTTTGCGGAAACCTTACAGGTTAGGCGGCTATTTAAGGCAGGCAGGCAGCAGATTAGATGGTTCCAGGGTTTATTTAAATATTTTTTGTTTAGGTAGATTTGTTGTCTAAAATATGTGAATTGTATGGTAATTTTCGATTTAATATGCCTTAAAGGCCACCATTTTGAAGGCTGGTTTGCCGATTTGGCCGATCTTGAAGGACAGCAGATTTCAGGGCAGCTCAGTTGTCCTGTTTGCGGCGATGAAAATATTTCCCGGCTGCCTTCAACTTTCGGTCTTGTCCGCCGCCGTTCCGAGCAGACCCAGCCCCAGACTCATCCCCAGAATCAGGCTCAGGCTGAGGTACAAGATACGCATGGTATGACTTTAAAGGCCTTTAAAGAACTGGTCGCCATGTCCGACAGGCTGGAAAAAGATTTTGTGGATGTGGGGACAGATTTTACGGCCGAGGCTTTGAAGATGCATTACGGAGTCACCCCGGTCCGCAATATACGGGGCCAATCAACGGCTGATGAAGAACAAATCCTGAAAAATGAAGGCATAGAGTTCTTTAAACTTCCCATGCTGAACCGCAAAAATACCGCTTCGTAATGTGTGTTTTTCGGTTTTTGCTTTAAAGGCCGATTATATAATTATATGCCGGAATTGTCAGTTAATAATTCCCCAGATGAGCTTAAGGCCACGTACCTTCAGGTGGAACAATCCTTACGGAAGATGGAGCTGGACCAAGTGGACACATTCCTGACCTTTGGAGCGGTAATAAAAACTTTGGTCCGGCTTTTCCAAAATCCACCCCCGGAGTTGGATTCTGGCTGGCTGGGAAAGGTGGTATTTTTTACGGAAAACAGCCGCCTGTCCGAATCAGGACTGGAACAACTGGCCGCAGAACTGGCCAGACTGACTGGGGTCGAATCTATTATACCGACCCAGTCCCAGGAGTCCGTCAAAACTCACGGGGGGCCAAAAAAACCGAGTTACCTCTGTCTCGAAGAATCGGTGTCCGATTATGTCAAAGGATTACTGAAACAAGTCTCCACTTACAGGGGCTACCGGTTCCATGACGAGGCCCAGTCGATTATTAGAGAACTGGAAGAAGGCCAGCCCCAGGACTTAATCCTGCGCGATTTAACCCAGCTCATGTGTCGTTTTATCCAGGATTATTCGGAAGAAAAAAGTCAGATAACCCTGCGCCTGTCCAATATTATTAAAACTTTAATGTTTACGGAAAAAGAGTTTCAAAGGCTGTTGGGCCAGAGCATTTCCTACATGGACGGTGAGAACAGGGAGTTTAATGAAAGCCTGTCCGAGCATTTAAGTCAGCTCCAGGGTTCTGTTCAGGAAGTTCAGGAAGAAGAGCCGGAAAGTGCGACTGACGCCGATAATCTTCTGACAGTCATTGCCGAAAAAATTGAGGTTTTATTTCATTCCATCCAGGAAAAAACCAATTTAGACGAACAGCGCTTAGCTGAACTGAATAAAGAAAAAACAGCCTTAGAGTCCCGTCTGGATTCGGTCAGAAGAGATTACGACTCTTTTGTCACCCAGAGCCGGAAACTTTTGAAGGAACTGGAAGATTTTAAATCCATTTCCATGAAAGACGCTCTAACCGGTGTCTATAACCGCCGGGCTTACGATGAAGCGGTTAATTTATCCATTGAAAATTTTAAAAATAACCGTTTGGAGACTTTCAGTTTACTGATCTTCGACATTGATCATTTCCGTGATGTCAATAATACTTACGGCCATCAGGCCGGTGACAGCATCCTGTCCCACATGGGCCGGATTATCACCGACCTTTTAAGATGCGATGATTTTATCTTTCGTTACGGGGGCGATGAATTCATAGTCCTTCTGCCGGAAGCTAAACTGGCTGACGCCACCAGGGTAGCCGAAAAGCTCAGGCGTTCGGTGGCTTCTGTGGAATTTAAGCTTTCCCGCCATTCGGAAAAAACCATTCATGTCAATATCTCCATGGGCGTGACTGAAATCAGGCCCGGCGACAATGCCATCTCCGTTCTGGCCAGAGCCGATACGGCTCTTTATGTATCCAAGCAGAACGGCCGCAACCGGGTCACCTCCGACTGATCACTTCTCCCTCCGACGGTCTTTTCTCGTCTGGTTTTTCCAGTCCGGTTCATTATTGTATTTTCCTTTCTTTTTGCCGTGATGGATGACTGTTCCGGCATAGGCACCGGGAAAAACTTCGGGCTCCAGGCCGCTCCTGTCCGGCTCGGCTCTCTTTTTGGCAGCGGCTTTGGTCCCTTGAGCGGCTAAACTGTCCTGTGACTCTTTGACCGGAGGCCCGAACAGAGCTTGGGGGGCGATTTCTGTGGCCAGATACAGCCGCTCGGTGTAAATAAAAAATTCGGTTCCCAATTTCTGAGCCATTTCTTTATTTACAGAGATCAAGACTGGCTCGGGGATAAACCTGCGGGCCACTTGCCCGGCCTGATTCTGGTCGGGGAAGAGGAGAGAATGCTCACAGCCAGGTTTGGGTTTTAAACCGTTTTTACTGATTTGGGGCCAGACGGTAGGTTTCAGGCCAAGATATAAAAGTTTGGGTTTACTGCCCGAAAAGGGTCTGGGTGTTGGCAGCCCGGCTAAATGGGGTTTGGCCCGGATAAGGTTATCCTTTATCTCCAAAGAAGATTTATCCAAAGCCTGGCTGACGCTGTCGCGAATCCGGTTTTCGGTCAGGCTGCGGAAGCCGTCTTCCTGCTTGACAGCGCCCACCAGTTCCTTAATGGTCACAAAGCCTTCCCGGTCGGGAAAAAGGCCGTACTCATCAGGGGCGATACCTAAGATGTAGAGCAGGTTTTTATCCAGGTGATCTTTTTGATGTTCAATTTTTTTAAGGCTCATCCGTTCTTCGGCGTGGAAACTCCGGCCGAAAGGCCGTTGAGGAAACGCCGCCTCCTTAAAGTTTTAGTTTAGATTTCCATGACAGTCTCACTACAGTCTCAAAATTTCAAAGTGAATTCAAGGACTTTATTTTTTGACAGATCCAACTTCTTGCCAAAACAGCTGATTTCCTTTAAAATAATAAACAATTAAAGGGCCGTCCTTCCTTAAGATTTTTGTGTTTTTAATGGCCTGAGCGAAATAATAATAAGTAAATTAATCTATTTTTTTGTTTATTTTACTTAAAAAACCATCCTAAAACTTAAGATTAAGCTGTTTTCGATACTTAATCTTAATCTTGCCTCCGGCTGTCAATTAATTTGGAAATTATAGAAGATAGTGTTAAAGTGCTCGATTTTGTTAGGATGCCGGTTATTTGCTGGAACTAGCCTAGATTTAGGCTTAGGAGGGCAAGACCGGCAGCAATATTGGCCAATAGGCCAGGAGTAGAAAATGATTGAAATCAGATTCCACGGACGAGGTGGACAGGGCGCCGTGACTTCTGCGGAGTTGATGGCTCAGACGGCGGTGGGTATGGGCAAGTACGCTCAGGCCTTCCCCAGTTTCGGACCTGAACGGCGGGGAGCCCCGGTGACGGCTTTTCTGCGGATTTCCGACCAGCCTATCCGCAACCGGGAAAAGGTGTACGAACCCGATGTGGTGGTAGTGCTGGATCCGACAGTCATGAATGTCACGAAGGTAGACGCCGGACTGAAATCGGACGGAACTTTGATAATTAATTCCGCTCACCCGGTAGCGGAACTGCGGAAACAGTTCGGTTTCACTCAGAAAATTGCCGCCTTAGACGCTATGGCCATCGCACTGGAAGTTTTGAAAGTGCCTATTACCAACACGGTCATGCTGGGGGCATTTGCCAAAGTAATGGGCCAGGCTACCCCGGATGATGTCCGGGAGCCTTTCAGTCACCGTTTCGGGGACTCCCTCGGTCCCAAAAACCAGGCGGCCTTTGAGAGGGCTTATGCCGAATCTAAGCTGGGGGCCAACTGATGGATAAAAATAACGACGCTTTGATGAAAGTCAAAGATCTTCCGGCCGGTTTCCGGGCCAAACCAGGCAGCACGGTGGACTTTAAAACCGGTGACTGGCGCTCGATCAGACCGGTTCTGGACAAAGAGAAATGCATCTACTGCGGGTTCTGCTACATATACTGTCCCGACGGAGTTTATCAGGACCAGGGTCCAGAAGAGAAGCACTACATAGCGGATCTGGATTTCTGCAAGGGCTGCGGCGTCTGCGCCCACGAGTGCCCCAAGAAATGCATCACCATGGTCTTGGAGGAGGTTTGAGCTATGGCCAATAAACCAATAGGCATTGAAGTGTCTTTGGCGGTGGCCGAAGCCGTCAAATTGTGTGATACCGACGTGGTGGCCGCTTATCCCATCACCCCTCAGACCCACATTGTGGAGCATCTGTCGGAACTGGTGGCTGACGGACATCTGGATGCGGCCTATATTCCGGTAGAATCGGAGCATTCGGCCATGAGCAGCTGCATAGGTTCATCGGCGGCCGGGGCCAGGACGTTTACTGCTACCAGCTCCCAGGGCCTGGCTCTGATGAACGAGATGATTTACATCGCTCCAGTTCTGCGGACGCCCATTGTACTGGCTGTTGCCAACCGGGCTCTGTCCGCGCCCATTAATATCTGGAACGACCACAGCGATATCATGAGCGTCCGGGACGCCGGCTGGATTGCCGTCTTTGCCGAAAACGGCCAGGAAGCTTTAGATCTGACTATTATGTCTTTCCGGATCGGCGAACACCCGGAGGTCAGACTGCCGGTGTCTATGAATATTGACGGGTTTACCCTGTCTCACTTTATTGAGCCTATCCTGATTCCGGAAAAGTCCCAGGTGGATGCTTTCCTGCCGCCGTTTGAGACCGATATCAAGCTTGACCTCAAAAATCCCATGAGCATGGGGCTTTTGGGCAGCCCCGAGACCTATACGGAAGTCAAAAAAGCCACCGACGATATCCTTCTGGGTTCTCAGAAAATTATTGAGCAGGTTTTCGCGGAGTTCGAGAAAGTCTTCGGCCGCAAGTACAACCCGGTGGAGACTTACCGTCATGAGGATGCGGAAACGATTATTCTGACCATGGGTTCCATTTCCGAGACCGCCATGACTGCGGTGGACGAGATGAGAGAAAAAGGCCGGAAAGTCGGCTTAGTCCGCATTCGCCTGTGGCGTCCGCTGCCGGTCAAACAGCTTCAGGCCGCTTTAGGGAAAGCTGAAACCGTGGCCGTCGTTGACCGCCATGTTGTTATGGGGGTCCCCGAAGGCCCGGTGGCTCTGGAAGTGAAATCGTTGCTTTACGGCACTCCCAATGCCCCCAAAGTGTGTAATTTCATTTTGGGTTTAGGCGGACGCGACGTACGGCGGGCCGATTTTAAGTATATTGCCGAAAGGGCCCAGGCTCTGGCCAAAGACGGTCAGAACCGTTTTGAAATAGTGGGGGTGTACGAGTGAGAGCCGCTGACGTACCGTATGAGAAGATAACCGCCAAAACATTCCCCAAGGGCCAGGATTCCCTGGCTTCTGGGCATCGGGCCTGCCAAGGCTGCGGTGAGGTTCTGGCTTTAAGATTACTGTTAAAAGCTTTAGGTACCGACTTTATCGCGGTTTCGGCTACCGGCTGCATGGAAGTATGTACCGGCACGTTCCCTCAGTCGGCCTGGCGGATGCCCTGGCTGCACGTGGCTTTTGAAAATGCGGCGGCCGTGGCCTCGGGCGTGGAATCGGCCTGCCACGTACTCCGCAAAAAAGGCAAACTGCCCGACAAAAGATTCCCGGTGGTGGCCGTAGCCGGCGACGGCGGTACGGCCGATATCGGTCTTCAGGCCCTGTCCGGAGCGCTGGAGCGTTATCACCGTGATTTCATCTATGTCTGCCTTGATAACGAGGCTTACATGAATACCGGTATCCAGCGGAGTTCGGAAACGCCTTTCGGGGCCAACACCACCACCTCTCCGGTCGGCAAGGACTCTCAAGGGCAGAACACCTGGAAGAAAAATATGCCGGCTATCGCCGCTGCTCACGGTATCCCTTACGTGGCTACCGCCAGCCCGGCTTTTCATCTGGATATGATGAATAAGATCCGCCGGGCTGCGGCCATTGAAGGTCCGGCTTACATCCATGTGTACGCTCCATGCCCGACCGGCTGGCGCATGAAGCCGGAGCTGGCTGTGGAAAGCAGCCGCTTAGTAGTTAACTCTAAGGTTTTTCCATTATATGAGGTCTTGGACGGCCATTACGTCATGAACCGCAAAGTGGAAAAACCGATTCCGGTGGCCGATTACATAAAGCCTCAGGGCCGTTTCCGTCACCTGAAACAGGAAGACATTGAAAAGATCCAGCAAAGGGTCGATTTGGAATACGATAAAATAGTCAGGCTGTCGGAAGCTTTTCCGGTCTAAGACTGAGGAAGGCAGATTTTTTAACCGGGCCGGGTTTTCTCGGCCCGGTTTTTTGTGGCGCTGAAGACTTTTTCCTTTTTTCGATGAACTTCCGTTTCTGTTTCGGCGCAACTTCAGCGATGATTATCTAAAGAGCCAGTGTCTTGACTGTAACATTAGGCTTCTCTTCCCGCAAGCGTTCACGGCATATGCATCAAGAGCCGCTTCCGGGGCAGCCCGTTAAAAGCGGCCACGGTCTGGACAGTAAATATTTCAAAAAAATGCTTTTACTGCATAATCAGCCTTGATAATATTTATTCAGCCTTAAACTCCAGGCTCCTCTCTTACTTTATTCCTGCTCTATCCGAATCGTATGAGTTTGGAGGAACGTTGGTTTTTTGGAATCACTGACCAGGCGGACCGGCCGGAATCTTTTGATTTTAGCCAAGAGCTGATTAACAAAAGGACAATAATGTCTCAAGAGTTAAGCAAATAGCCCAGAGTACGATAATTAAGAGCACCGGCTCCCCGCAAAACTGTAGGTCCACAACCATAATTTCCTGACTGCCGCAGTCATTAGCTTCGTTCATGTCCAGATGGATGCCCGGTTCGGGGTTAAATTTGGGGGATTCATGAATTCTTCGGCCGCCAGTCCGTGAAAAAGCTAATTCTGCCCGGAAAAGAAGGCGTTCAGGGATTTCCGAAACGGCGGAGCCTGGTCCAGAAGACGTCTTTCCGCCCCTTCGGCAACAAGGGAAAACATTTCGTTTTGTCCGCATAACAGGCTGCCTGTCCCTCACTTCCTCAGAGGTCTGTATCCCAGCGGACAGTTCCGGCGAATCCGGCGGATTGTTGTCCGTCAAAGCTTCCTTTCAGCCAGGGCCTCATAATACCTGCTGATCGTTACAGGCTGATCATGCAGATCTACTTAATTGCATTAATTGCAGCATTGCGGGTGCTTCAAATAATAGGAGGGGAGGACTCTGGGAGGACTCCATTGGCGGGTTCTTTCTGTGAATGGTTGCCATGAGGATCCTATTATCTGATTTATAATCCGATCTGTTTCCGTGAAAATAGTAATTATTTTGTTTATATTTTTTACGATAAAATTGTAATTATACAATAAATACAACAACTAATGCTGTTATTAATGATCTTATAACTAATATTGTATTGCTATCATCCGCGATAAGAGCATATAATAATGATGGCCCAAATAATATATCAGCAAATGTTATCACCGGCATTGCGGGACCGCCCAGACAATGAATTCTCAGGGCAATATATCCCCAAACGGAAACAAATGCCAGGAAAGGAAGAACATATTGTGTAAATATTAAAATCATTTCAACCTCCTTTATAGTATAATTACTATAATATTGTTATTTTGTCAAGTCAGATGCCTTCGCAAAACCCCACTTTTTCTGGAAGTTGAGTTCAAAAAATGTAATGATATCAAAGTGCACTTTTCTGAAAAACGGATTTTTTGCGAGGCCGTCAAGTCAATTTCTCAGTAAAGGCCTTGCGAATCAAAGTCCGGGGCCGGCAAAATGCGGCGGAGGTTTTGCGTTGGAATGAGCGAAGCGGTGGACCTGGCAAAATCGGAGCCCGGGCCCCTCAACGGGCGGCGAAACGCAAACAGTCCTATTATGCGCAGCTGCGCCGCACTGCATTTTGTTTGAATTGATTATTTCCCGTGCGCTGCGGAAAGGTGCATTTACCTGAAGCAGATGCGGAAGCTGATCGGATCTTAGTCATACGGCAAAGAGGCAGTAAAGGGCTAAATATAAGCAGCAAATCGAAATTAATGATAATCTTATTTTGCTGAAAGTTGCAGCATAGCGCTAAATATTTTTTCTTCAGCTTGCTGAAAATTTACTGCCGCCGAACTGAAGCCCTGTTTCTGACAGGAATGCGCCTTATGTCCCAGGCTTAACGGCCGGAGCATTACGGCATTTTGGAAAAGCTCTCCTGATACTCCTTTAGAGGTGATTCAGAAGCCAGGGGCCTTTGGTGTCGGACGGCTACCTAAAGGCGGAACTGTATGGGGTCTTGGGAAAAAACGGAACGGGCTCAGAAAACAGGGCTGAAAAGCCGGACAGACGGCCGGAGGAAAAAACGCTTTTCTGTAATGGTAATACTGGCGGTTCTATTTTTTGGTTTTATGGGGTTCTCTATGGGCTGTTCAGCCAAATACGGAAAGCTGCCTGCAGGTCAAAGGCTTACGCGAATTGAAAATTCGCCCAATTACGTTAACGGTCGGTTTGAGAATCTGACTTTGACCCCTATGAATACCGGTAATTCGAGCCGGGTGGCTATGCTTTGGAAATTTGTGTTCAGGTCAGAGGACCGGTTGAAGCCGGACCGGCCTCTGCCTATGCTCAAAACAGATTTGTTGAATCTTGGCCGCAGCCAAAATGTCTTAGTCTGGTTGGGACATTCTTCTTTGTTTCTCCAGATTGAGGGTAAAAGGATTTTAATTGATCCTGTCTTTAGCTCTAACGCAGCCCCGTTTCTTTTTTTGAACCGGGCCTTTCCCGGCTATCCCTACTCGCCTGAAGACATGCCTCAGATAGACTATTTGCTCCTGACTCACGACCACTGGGACCATCTGGACTATCCGACCGTACTGGCCCTGAAATCCAAAGTCAAAAATGTCATCTGCGGCCTGGGCGTAGGGTCACATCTGGAATACTGGGGTTTTGACCCGACTGTTATTTTTGAGGCCGACTGGAATGAAACATTCAAGATTGAACCTGGTTTCAAAGTCAATATCTTGCCCGCCCGGCATTTTTCCGGGCGGTTTCTGACCCAAAACAAAACTTTGTGGGTCGGGTTTTTATTGGAAACGGCTAAAAGGCGCATTTTTATCAGCGGTGACAGCGGTTATGACAGTCATTTTGCCGAAATAGGCCGAAAATTCGCGCCTATAGATTTGGCCATCCTGGAAAACGGTCAGTATAACGAAAATTGGAAATATATCCACATGATGCCGGAGCAGGTCTCTCAGGCGGCTCTGGATTTGAGGGCCAAAGCTTTATTGCCCGTCCACGCCGGGCGGTTTGCCATGGCCTACCACGCCTGGGACGAGCCTTATGTTCGGCTGGCTGAGGCAAGTTCAAAGCAAAGAGGCTATGAGCTTTTTACTCCAATCATCGGCCAGATCGTGAATTTGGACGAGAAAAACCTGAAGTTTGAATATTGGTGGATTTAAAGCTGAACGTATCGGGTGCGCTTTCCGGGGTCCGGCTTTCAGGCCGGCTGAGACTCCGTTTCGGGTCGCCTGTGTGATAGAAGAATTATGCTGCCGTCGGCCAAAGAGCCGACTGAAACGGCAAAGGAAGTTTAGAGCCGGCCTGAAAGGTTAAACGAAGATTGCCGGCTGCCTGATAAAACAATAAACCCGCCGGGGATGTCCCCGGCGGGTCAGGTAAACCTTAAAAACGCTTAGATTTTCATCTTAGCGTACGGCTTATGTTTATTTTTTGGCCCCGGATTTAGAGGCGATTTTTTTGGCTCCAGATTTAGAAGCGGTTTTTTTGAGGGCAGGCTTGGCGGCCGTCTTATTGACCGCCGTCTTCATGACCGTCTTTCTGATAGGGCGCTTGGCGGCCGTCTTTTGGGCTGCGGATTTAGCAGCCATTTTGGGAGCCGCCGTTTTGGCCGCTGTTTTTTTGGCCAGTGGTTTAATGACCACCATTTTGGCCGCTGTTTTTTTGGCCGTCGGCTTTATGACCGTCTTTCTGATGGGGATGGTTAAGGTCGCCTTTTTAGCAGCTGGTTTGGCCATCGTTTTGGCGGCTGTTTTTTTAACTTTTGTTTTGACGGCGGCTTTTTTAGTGGCCGCTGTTTCGGTCCCCCGGCCTATTGTTTTGAGTTCGGCTTTGGCCATTTTCTCTCTGATGGCCTCCTGGGCCGCCGCCAGTCTGGCTACCGGAACCCTTGGCGGGGAGCAGGACACATAGTCCATGTTCAGCTTATAGCAGAAGACGACCGAGGATGGATCTCCGCCGTGTTCGCCGCAGATACCTATCTTAAGGTTTTTATCCGCTGACCGGCCCCGGGTAATGCCTATTTCTAAAATCTCACCGACTGAATCCTGATCAATGGAGACAAAGGGATCTTTGTCCCAGATCTGTTTTTTCAGATAGTCTGGCAAAAATGTCCCCGAATCGTCCCGGGAGAGCCCGAAAGTCGTCTGGGTCATATCGTTGGTCCCAAAAGAGAAGAACTCAGCTCCGGCTTTAACAATGCGGTCGGCAATCAGGGCGGCTCTGGGCAGTTCAATCATGGTTCCGACCAGGTAGTCAACATTGGTATTGTAGCTGGTAAAGACTTCCTGAGCCATCAGATCGATTATCTGTTTTTGGAGTATGAACTCTTTTTCGTGGCCGACCAAAGGAATCATGATTTCCGGAAAGACTTTCATCCCGTCTATTTTGGCTCTGACCGCTGCCTCAAAGATCGCTCTGGCCTGCATGGCCGTAATTTCAGGGTGGACAATGCCCAGACGGCAGCCCCTTAGCCCCAGCATGGGGTTCTGCTCTTTTAAGGCCGTGATCCGGTCTTTGATGGCTTGGGCTGAGAGATTAAATTTCTTGGCCAGTTCGTTAATCTCCCGCTCCGTGTGAGGCAGGAACTCATGGAGGGGCGGATCGAGGGTTCGGATGGTGACCGGCAGTCCGTCCATGGCTTTGAAGATCTGGTAAAAATCTTCCCTTTGCATGGGTCTTAGGGAGCTTAGGGCTTTTTCCCGCTGTTCCTGAGTGTCGGCCAGGATCATGGCCCGGACATGGTCAATGCGGTCGGATTCAAAGAACATGTGTTCCGTCCGGCACAGACCGATACCTTCGGCTCCGTACTGGCGGGCTACGGTCGAATCATGGGGCGTGTCGGCGTTGGTGCGGACTTTCATTCTTTTGGCTTTTTCCACCAGATCCATAAAAATGCTGAAATTCCCTGAAATCTCGGCCTTCTTAGTCGGCAGAGAGCCTTTGATGATCTCGCCGGTGGCTCCGTCTAAGGAGATCCAGTCGCCGACCGAGATGACATCACCTTTTTTGGTAGTGAAATGGCCGCAGCCGTAATCAATGGAGATATCCGAGGCTCCGGCCACGCACGTCCGCCCCATTCCCCTGGCCACGACCGCCGCATGACTGGTCATGCCTCCCCTGGCCGTCAGAATGCCCTGAGCCGCGTTCATGCCCCGGATGTCTTCGGGACTTGTTTCCAGACGGACTAAGATGACCTTCAGACCTTCGGCGGCCTGCTTCTCGGCGTCAGTGGCCGAGAACACGGCTTTACCCGTAGCCGCTCCCGGTGAGGCGGGCAGACCGGTCGCGATTATATGGCGTTTTTTGTATGCCGGGGCCGTGTGATCAAAGGAGGGATGGAGGAGCTGACTTATTTGCTCGGGGTCGACCCGGAGGATAGCCTCGTCGGTGGTGATGCGTTTTTCCTGGACCAGATCCAGGGCGATTTTCAGGGCGGCCTGAGCGGTTCGTTTGCCGTTACGGCACTGGAGCATCCAGAGTTTGCCTTCCTGGATTGTAAACTCAATGTCTTGCATATCCCGGTAGTGATTTTCCAGGGTCAGGCGGATAGAGTCAAGTTCTTTATAGACTTCCGGCATGTCGTCGGCCAGAGTTGAATCGCTCCCGGCTGTCAGGGGTTTGGTCCGGTTAATGGGGTTGGGAGTCCGGACTCCGGCCACCACATCTTCGCCTTGGGCATTAATTAAGTACTCGCCGTAGAAATAGTTTTCTCCGGTCGAGGGATCCCGCGAGAAAGCCACTCCGGTGGCTGAATTTTCACCCATGTTGCCAAAGACCATGGCCTGGACATTAACGGCCGTTCCCCAGGATTCTGGAATTTGGTTAATTCTTCGGTATTCTTTGGCCCGGTCGATCATCCAGGAATCAAAAACAGCCCCGATGGCTCCCCAGAGCTGCTCTTCTGGATCTTCGGGGAAAGGCCGGTCTAAAGTCCGGGCAATGAGGCTTTTGAAGGCCGCTACCAGAGAAATAAGATCATCGGTCGTAAGTTCCGTGTCGTTTTTGTAGCCGTTTTTTTGCTTGATTCCATCAATTATCGTGTCAAAGGGATCGGGGTCCTGTTCTGAGGGCGCTTTAACCCCCATGACCACATCGCCGTACATGGCCACAAACCGGCGATAGGAATCATAAACAAAACGGGGGTTTTTTGTCTTGGCAATCAGAGCTTCGGCCGTCCGGTCGTTTAAGCCGATGTTTAAGACGGTGTCCATCATTCCGGGCATGGAGACCCGGGCTCCGGAACGGCAGGAAACGAGAAGAGGGTTTTCCGGCGAGCCGAACCTGGCCTTCATGATTTTTTCGACTCGGTTTAAGGCCGTCGAAACTTCCCTGGCCAATTTGGGCGGGAATTGCTTGCCGTTTTTATAAAAGGCGGTGCAGACTTCCGTTGTTATGGTAAAGCCGGCCGGAACAGGCAGGCCTATCTTGGCCATCTCAGCCAGATTAGCTCCCTTCCCGCCCAGAAGATTACGCAAACCGCCGTGGCCGTCGGTTACAGGTCCGCCAAAAGAATAAACCAGTTTGGAAGCCATAGTTTATCGACCTCACCTATTGAATATTTTTATTAGGAGTAAGTGGCAGCTAAAGCCACGGCTGATTACAAAGTATTTTGGATAATTACCAGGGCTAAGGTCCAAAAACCAAATTCCCTAAAACAGACCAACTTCAAACACATCAATGACTAATCAGATTTTAACCAATTATAGCAATTTATTTATAAGTCTTCAACGGCCGGGGCTTTAAAAATCCGGCCTAAACCGCAGTGACTTTGGGTTTGACATTGGCCAGACCTCCCTTTAAAACCAGGAAAATAAGTGACCAATATTTAAATTGCAGTTAATTGGCTTTCAAACCAAAGAGCAGCATGAGACTCCTAAAATTGTTCCCGAACAGGCTAAAACTGGCTTATTATCCCATATCCCCGTGGATCCGTAAAGTCAGAAAATAACTTTTGCGGGCCTGCGGTCAGCTTTTTCAGGTCAATCTGGGGCGGCTGGGTGAGCTGATTTATATTTTTTGGCTAATTAGTATTTTAAATTATAAAAATATTGCTGTTTGGGGGGAATAGTAGACTTAATGGTATTCCGGATGAAAGAGGGGCAGAAGAAATGAGGCCACCCGGTTTCGGCCCGGCGCCAGCCGGGCCGACGGGGAAAGATAAAAGGCGCCTACAGTTCGATTTTCGTGCCCAGGACCTTTAAGATATCCCGGATCCAGGCCGGATGGGCCGGCCAGGCCGGAGCGGTGATGAGGTTGCCGTCGATCACGGAGTTGTCGGCTCCGGCGCTGATCTCGCACCAGGAAGAGCCGGCCGCGATGACATCGGGTTTGACGGCCGCGTAGGACATGGACGTGCGGCCTTTTAAGATACCGGCCGCCGCCAGGATCTGAGGGCCGTGACAGATGGCGGCAATGGGTTTTTTGGCTGCGTCAAACTCCCGGACAATCTCCAATAAACGCCCGTTTAAGCGGAGGTATTCTGGAGACCGGCCGCCCGGGATGACTAAGGCATCGTAGTCGGCCGTCTTAACCAGGGCGAAGTCGGCGTTCAGGACGAAATTGTGGCCCCGTTTTTCCGAATAAGTCTGATCGCCTTCAAAGTCATGAACAGCGGTCCTGATTATATCACCGGGTTTTTTGTCCGGACAGACGGCGAAAACTTGGTGGCCGACTGCGGCTAAAGCCTGGAACGGCACCATGATTTCCAGATCTTCCACATAGTCTCCGACTAAAAAGAGAATTTTCTTGCTTGCCATGACTGCTCCAATTAAATTGTGAAGAAATTGATAAAATTAAGGTCCGCTTGAGTTCAATGAACCATAGACCAAAAGAGGAATTCTTATTTCAAAGGCATCGGGCAGAATAATTATAGACTAAAACAGGCGTCTTTTAAAATTATTCGGTCGGCTTTTCGGCCAAAAGCTTTCTGGCCAGTTCTTTTTCTTCGGCCAGACTGTCCACAAGGCCGTCCAGTTTAGCCTCCCGGATGGTCTTTAAAGCATTGTGGAGCCTGGGTCCGGGCCGGTAGCCCATTTCAATGAGATCTTTGCCGGTACAGTGAGTTTTGACCAGACGGTAGTATGTTAAGTAAGCCGAGCCGGCTCTGGCTAAAGGTTCTCCTGAGGCCATGGCCATGAGATATAAAATTCCCGGCCACGACAGGCCGTCAAAAATTCGGTCGGCCTGGGAAGGCATCAGTGGGTCTTTCTGGCGGCTTTCCTGACTTTGGCAGAGGATCTGCTTTAAGATTTTTCTTTCGGTAATAGCTACCCGGGCGATTTTCTTGCCCGTCTCTAAGTTCTCTATTAAGGCGGACAGATCCTCCTGATCCAGTTCTTCCGTTAAAACCAGAAGCCAGACGAGCCAGACCGGGGAAAATTTCTCCCCGAATGTCAGTCGGTACCAGTCTTTAACCCTGGCCACCCTTCGGAAGCGGTCTATTTGTTTAGGTCCCAGCTTTAAATTGGGGTGAATGCATTTTAAAAGCCCCAGTTCATTCAGACGCTTAAGAGTCGGTCCCGGTTCGTCCTCTTTGCAGATACGCCGGAGTTCGGCCATGAGGCGCCGGGGGTGAATGTTTTGGATAAAGCCGTTATTTAAAGCGTTTTCCAGCAGCCTTTCCGTCATACGGCTGATGTGAAAGCCTAGGCGGGTTTCAAAGCGGACGGCCCGGAATGCTCTCGTAGGATCTTCAATAAAGCTTAAACTGTGCAGTACTCGTATTAAGCCGTCTTTAAGATCCTGATAGCCCCGGTAAAAATCCAAAAGCCGTCCGTAGTCATCGGAGTTCAGACTTAAAGCCATGGCGTTAATGGTGAAATCCCGCCTTTGCAGATCAATTCTGATTGAGGCGTGGCGGACTATGGGCATGGCTCCTGGATATTCGTAATACTCAAGCCGGGCGCTGGAGAGATCGAGCTTAAAGCCGTTGGGTAAAGATAAGGTGGCCGTTTTAAAGCGGGGGTGATTTAAAACCTGTACATCAGGATGTTCTTCAATAAAAGTCTGGATAAACCGGTCCATGTCTCCGGTCAGAGTCAGGTCGAGATCTTGGATGGGTTTAAGCATAATAAGATCCCGAACCGAGCCCCCCACCAGGTAAATAGCCAGACTATTTTTGGCAGCCAGTTCCCCCAGTTCCTTTAAAAGCGCCAGAACTTCGGCCGGGAGCCTGTTTTCCATCAGGCCGTAAAGACTCCGCTCAAAAGGCTGATCCGGCTGCCTCTGGGCCGAATTTAAACTGTCTTCAGAGTTTAAATGGTGGAGAAGATCGGTCCGGCTGATAACCCCTACCGGGACGGCGTTTTGATCGATTACCGGCAGAATGCGCTGCTTCTGGTCCAGGACAATGGATTTGACTTCATTGAACGAGGCTGCGGGGTGGACGGAGTGGAACTCACTTATCATAAAGTCCCGGATGGGGTAACTGTTCAAGCCTAAATAAATGGCCCGGGCCACATTCGGTTCGGTAATGTAGCCGCAGACACGGCCGGAATCGTCATTGACCAGCAGGACATTTAAGCTCGAACGTACCATAAGATCCCTGGCCTCGGACAGGGGCCGGTCGGCCGACAGACAGATGGGCGGTCTGGACATCAAGTTGGCCGCCGTGTACAGGCGGCCTATGGCTACCGTCAGGATTGACTCCAGTTTATGGCGAATTTCCTCTAAATTCCTGCCCCTGAAAGAAGCCGCCGCCGCACTGGGGTGGCCGCCGCCGCCCATAGCCTGGGCTATCTTGCCAACGTCCATAGCCTCATTACGGGATCTGGCCACGAGCTGGACTAAATTTTCCATCTCCACCAGTAAAAATAAAGTGTCCAGACCTAGAATGTCCATCATTTTGTGGGCTAAAACGGCCAGCTCATCTATGTGGGTCTCCCTTTTGGCTGCGGAGACGGCCAGATTGCGGCCCCGGGCCTGGCGGGTTTCGGCGTTTATAATGAGTTCGTTTAATAAAGACAACTGCTGGGCTGTCAGTTCCCGGGCAGTAAGTTCGGCTACGACCTGCAGATCGGCTCCTTTTTCAAGCAAATAAGCGGCAGCTTTTAAATCCCTGACAGTGGTGGCCGAAAATGTAAATGAACCGGTATCTTCATAAAGGCCCAGAGCCAGCATGGTTGCTTCCTGGGGCGAGATGTCCAGTCCTTTTTCCATTAAGGTTTCCACCATCAGGGTAACTGTGGCCCCGACCGGGGCCACCAGGGAGTTTGCCGAAGGAATATCATTGTAATTGTCCGGGTGATGATCAAAAAGATGGACTTCCAGAGCCTGGTTTTGAAGGACCGGAGCCACCAGCCCTAAGCGGTCTTTCTGGCGGGTATCGACTACAATCAGCTTTTCCACTTTGGTCAGATCTATTTCTTTGGCCCGGGCCACATTGAAAAGATACAAAATGGACTGGATAAAATAATTGCGGATGTTCTTTTCCTGGCCACCGGGAAAGACCATGACCCCTTCGGGAAAAAGGCGGCCGGCCGCCACCATGGAGGCCACTCCGTCAAAATCCGGATTGACATGGGTGGTGATTATAGTTTTGACCGAAGGACGATTATTTTTTTTCCCGGGCATCAGCTGCTCCGTCCGGAGCGGGGATGATGACGGTCGTGAACTTCCCGGAGGCGTTTGGCGCTGACTTTCAGGTAAACTTCCGTTGTGGCCAGACTCTGGTGACCGAGCATCATTTGCACAGCCCTTAAGTCGGCTCCGCCTTCCACCAGATGGGTGGCAAAGGAATGGCGCAGCACGTGGGGCGAGACCGGCGGCAGCCCGGCTGAAGCAGCCTCCCTGGAAATAAGCTCCCAGAAATACTGCCGCGACATCCCGGCGCCGAATTTATTTAAAAAAACTGTGGAGTCGGTAGCCGGTTTGGCTAACAGAGGGCGGGCTTTGGCCAGGTACAAGGATAAAAATTCCACCGCCGTCTGGCCTATGGGAGTCAGCCTTTCTTTGGCGCCTTTGCCGAAGACCCTTAAAAAAGCCTCGGGCAGGTTAATCTGGCTTAATTTAAGGCCCAGAAGTTCCGAGACCCGGAGCCCTCCGGCGTACAGAAGCTCAAACATGGCCCGGTTGCGGAGGCCCAAAGGTGTGCCGATATCCGGGGAAGTGACCAGGGTTAATATTTCTTCCTCACTTAAAGCCTTTGGCAGGGGCTTAGGCTGTTTAGGTCCGGGGATCCGGAAAGCCGGATTGGCTTTGATTTCATTCTCCTGGGTTAAAAACTGTAAAAACCCCCGGACGGCCGAAAGATGACGGGATCTGCTTCTGGAGCATAAGCCCTTGCCGGCCGAAAGTTCGGCTAAATAATCGGTGACATGTTCTTTTAAGATGTCCTCTGGTCCGGCCAGACCCAGACGGCCCAAATAATTAAGAAAACCCCTTACGTCCCGGCCGTAAGCGGCCAGAGTATGCTCAGACAGACCTCTTTCCACCCGGAGATGGCCCAGATAAAAATCCAGATAGTTTTCCATGGGGTTGCCGGCCCGGTCCGGGTCATTCAGGGGAGGTCCGTTTTTGGTATTAGCCATATTTCATTAAGATTCAGTAAAATTACTTGTAAAAAAAGCAGCTGCCCGAGTCATGACTGACTTGAGAGAGTGAAAACAGTATAAATCTTATCGGACAATAGATTTAATTTTTTTAAGAAGTTCAGTGACTTTATATTTTATATTAGACATCAGGTTCAGTGACTGTTTATGAAAGCTGCCAATGGCAATTTTCTTTAAGTACCAATGGTGTTCATTCCGTCAGTCAGGAAATCGCGGCTGCTGAAGGAGGCCAAATCAGTTTGGCGGTCTTTAATGAGGTCAGCCGAAGAAGAGGCGCCGACGGAATCGGACCAGTATTCAGAAAATTCCGAACGCTTAAAAAAATTGAGAACCGGCCAGGGATTCAGGACACGGGCTTTTCCGTCCCAGGTACAGCGTACAGCAGTTATACCGGTCAAGGAATTTGTTTTTTAAATCAGCCTCAGCTGACTCTTTATCCGTGATGCCCATGGATTTGGTCCCGGCCGGAGCCAAAGGCAGCCGATCGGCAGACAGGGAATCGGATTCCTCAAAGGCAAAGCCGCGATTCTCTTCGGCTGGTTTCAGAACACCGCAGAATTCTCTGAGAACCTTACGTATGCCGGCCGCCAAGCCGGGCTGGGTGGTGCTGGACAGAATTGGGGCGCCGTATTCGCCGGTAAGCACGGCCGCGAGGCGCTCCACGTATTTTCCGGACAGCTTATCAGTCAGTTCAGTGAACCGTCCAGCCGGAATGCTGCTATCGGCTTCGGATGTCACTTTTTCCTGGAGGGCGGCTTTTCGCAGCAGAGCAATCAACGAGTTTTTAACTGTGCCAACGTTTTCTGTGTCCAGCCCGTTCACCGGAAGATGAATTACCGGATTGTGGGTCCAATCATAATCTGAGTGGTCGTGGATCCAAAGCCCCCTGAAAAGCTCCAGGCCGCCTTTTAAAAAGGCTTGTAAGGCGCTCACCAGGAGAGACCTGCCGAACAGGCGGGGCCGGGAAAGAAAATACGGCAGCTCACTGTTGACCAGAGGGTAAAGAAGCTCTGTTTCGCCGGCGCAAGCGAAGTTTTTCCGGCGAATTGACTTGAATTTGGCTTGCCCGACAGGCAGCCCTTTAATGTCATTCATGATGCCCGCCATTACCGCCTGACAGCCCGGGGAATTAATCCCAGTTAAATTCTGCTTTGAACTCTCCGGTACTGACATGTTTTAATATACCACGGGCGGAAATTGAACGCTAATGAATTTTTAATTTAATCCGGGAAAAAAGCTGTCTTTCGGGCTTTTAAGCATTCGTTTACTGCATCCGGCCAGGGAGGTCAGATCGCTAAAACCTGGTATTTTTTTGCTGAACCGCCTAATTTCCTGAAACAATCTTTAGTTTTTCGTCTGTTTCTTGACTGAAGAGTTATTCCCCGGGACGCCGGAAAGTCTGCCGAACCGGATGATCTTTCATTTTAGGGCCAATAAGTATAGACTGGTCAGATATTTAAAGCTCCTTCCGATTCCGGCGGCCCCGTAAACCGTTACTGTGTCTCAGACTGGTGTCTACTAATAGGAGTAATTGAAAATTATAATATTACCTCGGCGGATTATTATGATAATCTATTTCTTTATTGATTTTACCTTACGGTGATTTGTTTGTATCAAAATTATCCGCCGTGGTAATAGATTAAATTATGATGAACGTCTGCCTGAAACAGAGGCAGGGTAAAGATATCCGGGCCTTTGGGTTATATTTTATGGCTGGTAAGTGTCCGGCCATATTTTCGGCCGGGGTTTCGGCAGTTTCATTTATGGTAATGACTTTGAAGAAATAGCAGCCCTGCATTTCGGAGATTTGGGGTTTTAATTTTGAATTGTTTAATTATATAAGGGCATCCGGACTTTAGTCTTGGCGGAGTCAGTTTTAATCACCCTCAGCTTTAAGCGGGGGACTGTACTTGTACAAATCCTGGCCTGGCCAGGGAAAACTGTAACCGGCCCGCTGCGTTTTCCGTAAGTTTAAAGACCTGCGGCGGGGCGCTTCCAAATCTCTTCCCCGTTTTGAAGTCTGGAATTGCCGGCCTGCCAAGGGCAGAGTTGACAAGTTTCCGGACATAAGGCCGCCGTAATCATTTCAGAGGAGAGCGGCCGAAAGTGTCAGCCATCAGGTCCGTATGGGCATATATTGTACGTTTCTGATTTAAACTAAAGGAGGCGGCGTTTCCTCCCCGGCCTTTCGGCTGGGGTTTGTGCGCCGAAGATTTTGATGAAAAAGCTTTTAAGTTTCTTCGTTTTAATGGCCGTCCTGGCTCTGGCGCCGGCTGCCTGGACTCAGCAGACGTTTATCAACATCGGCACCGGTCCCGTCGGGGGGACGTACTATCCTGTCGGCTCGGCTATGGCCAAGATCTGGACCGACAGCTTAAACGGTGTCTCGGCCAATGCCCAGTCCACCGGCGGCACCCGCAACAATATCCAGCTCATGGGCGACGGCGACGCTGAGGCCGGTTTTGCCGACGGTCTCAGCTATGACGCCTATAACGGCCTCAATACTTTTGACGGCCAGCCTCAGACGTTTTTAAGGACTTTGGCCCCCCTGTATCCGGAAGTCATCCATATACTGGTGGCCAAAGGCAGCGGCATTAAAACTCTGGCCGATTTAAAAGGCAAAAGGATTTCCATCGGCGCGGTAGGCGGCAGTGTGGCTGCCACTGCGGCCGTTCTTCTTGAGGCCGTCGGTTTAAATATTGAAAAAGACATCAGGGCCGAATATTTAGGTCATGCCGATGCCGTAGCCGGTTTCGGTGACCGCCGGATTGATGCGGCTGTTATTGTAGGGGCTATCGGCATCGCCAGCGCGGTTGAGCCTACGACCATGGATCTGGTCGAGATTCTGCCAATCCCGCCTGAGGTAGTGGAAAAAGTTGTCCGGAAAATACCGTATTACTTCCCATTTTCCATCCCGGCCGATACTTACAAAGGTCAGACCGGGGCCGTGTCCACGTTCAGCAGCCCCAATATTTTAGCGGTCCACGAAAAATTAGACCCCGATTTGGTCTATAATATGACTAAGGCTTTATTTGAGCGGAAAGCCGACCTGGTGGCAGTAACCAAGACCATGGAAGGCATGCGGGCTGAGGATATAACGGCGGTTAGAATTCCTTTGCATCCCGGAGCCCGGAAGTATTATGAGGAACTGGGAATACTGGAAAAATAGATAATAGACCTGTTGTTTTTAGTTGCCGGAAGTCAGGAGATACATGGTGGCAGATAAACCGGAAACATTTAATGTTCGGGAGACGGCGGTCATAATTCTGGGCGTTATTATGTCTTTATTTCACCTGTACTCTTCGGGTATCGGACTTCTGGCTACTCCTGTCCAGCGTTCCGTCCATCTGGCCCTGTCCATGTCCATAGTTTTTTTTCTGTATCCGGTCTCAAAGAAAAAATGGGGCCTGAGGCTGGACGGTTTATTTTCTCTCCTTTCGGTCATAGGGTCCGGCTATATAGCCTTATTCCACGAGGCCATCGCTTACCGGGGCGGTCGGCCTCTGCCGTATGAACTGGTTTTAGGCCTTATGACCATGCTTCTGGTTTTGGAGGCCGGACGGCGGGTTTTGGGCAGGATCATGCCTGTTTTGGCTTTAATCTTTCTTTTTTACTGCTATTTCGGCCAGTACGCGCCTTGGTTTTTTAAGCACCGGGGAGTGTCAATTGCCCGTCTCGTCCAGCACATGTACCTGACCCACGAGGGGCTTTTCGGGGTGGCTTTGGGTGTCTCCAGCACTTACATTTTCATGTTCATATTATTCGGGGCCTTTTTGTCGGGCGGCGGCGGGATCAGGCTTTTCAATAATATTGCCCTGGCCCTAACGGGCCGTTTGAGCGGCGGCCCGGCAAAAGTGGCCGTGGTGGCTTCGGCTTTAATGGGCACCATCAGCGGTTCCTCGGTGGCCAATGTAGCCACGACCGGGTCCGTGACCATCCCTATGATGAAGAAAGCCGGTTTTAACCCCGAAGTCGCCGGAGCCGTCGAAGCCTGCGCCTCCACCGGCGGACAGCTCATGCCGCCGATTATGGGGGCCGGGGCCTTCATCATGAGCGAATTTTTAGGCATCCCCTATCTGACCATCGCTACGGCGGCAATCTTTCCTTCCATCCTCTATTTTCTGTCCATCTTCTTAAGCGTTCACTTTATTGCCAAAAGAGACGGCTTAGGCGGGGTGGGGGGCGGCTCTAAGCTGGGGTCCATACTTCTGGCCGACGGCCATCTGGCCGTGCCGCTTTTTGTTATGGTCGGCCTTCTTCTGGCGCACTACACGCCCAATATGGCTTCCTTTGCCGGAATAATTGCCCTGGTGGCTGTAGGTTCGGTCAGAGCCGGCACCAGAATGAATGCCAAAATGATAATCCAGACTATGGCTGAGGGGGCTAAAGGCGGCGTAGTTACGGCTACGGCCTGCGGGGTCGTCGGTTTTCTGGTTGGCACGTTTTCTTTGACCGGCTTAGGCCAGGCTCTGTCAGTCAATATCATGGAACTGACCCATGGAGACCTGTGGTCAACTTTGATTTTAGCAATGGCCGCCTGTCTTGTTTTGGGCATGGGCCTGCCGACCACAGCCAATTATATTGTGACCAGCACGGTTATAGCTCCGGCTCTGGCTCCCTTGGGCGTGCTGCCTTTAAGCGCCCATCTGTTTATCTTCTACTTCGGGATTATGGCTGATATAACTCCCCCGGTCTGTCTGGCCTCAATAACGGCTGCCGGTTTAGCCGGGGCCAGTGCCTTCAGAACCGGAGTCCGGGCCTTTGTTTTATCCTGGCCGGCCTTCCTTTTGCCCTATCTTTTCGTCTATGCCCCGGAGGTTCTGCTCCAAAGAGGCTCATTGCTGGAAATAACCGGCATAGTCCTGTCGGCTGCTTTAGGTTTAGTGGCCGTCTGTGCCGCCTGTCAGGGCTATCTGGACGGAAAATTGGGGATAGGGCTGCGGTTCCTTCTTTTGCTGGCCGGACTCGGGCTTTACATGCCCCAGCCGCTGCCGACTACTCTGGGGCTGCTCTTATTAGGGGTTGTCTTAATCCAGAGACTCTGTCTGAGAGCCCAAAACCGCCGCAGAGCCTTAAAAACGTAAGGTCGTCTGCGGCCGGGGTTTGACCGGGGGGCTTAGATTGAATAGAGATGGGAGCCTGTCGGATTATAGGGTTTTAAATCCGTTAAGCCGCTGATTTTACTAGATTTTTACCAATAAACTGTTTAGAGAAATATTCAATAAATTCAAGGATTCAGCGCTATAACCGGACAGGCTCCCAGGGAGGCTTTAATTTTGGACCAATCGGAACTTTTTAGCCGCCGGTCTTGGGCCTTTTTCCTGAAGTTCGATTTAAGCTTCTTTGTCAGGAATCCAATTTTCCTGTCTCCAGAGCATACACAAAATTAATATTACAATTAGATATATTTATTAGTATTTATTGTAAATAATGCTAATTTTTGGGATATAATGATGGACTGTCGCCCGGTTTAAACTAATGTTCCGGGGGGCCGAATCCTCAGTTTTCAGCTCAGTTTCAGGGTGCTTTCGGTTTTTTTTAGTTTGACGGACTCAGAAAAAAGTAATAATATGTACCATTTTGAAAAGGGCTGTCGGCCTTAGAGTTTACGGTGACCTGAGCATAGAGGGCAGGGTCAATTAATCGGGAGTAATTTTTGATGCGAGTACTTAACTTTAACGGGGGACCGGCCGCTCTGCCGGTGCCGGTTCTGGAGCAAGTTGCCGCCGAGATGCTGGATTGGCAGGGGACCGGCATGTCCATCATGGAAAACAGCCATCGGGCCAAAGAAGTGGTGGCCATGGCCGAAGAGACCCAGGCCGCGCTACTGGAACTTCTGGGTATTGAGAAAGGCTGGAAAGTTTTATTCTGTCAGGGCGGCGCCAGTCTTCAGTTTGCCATGATCCCCATGAACTTCGCTCCCGACGGGACGGTTTGCGATTACATTGACACCGGTCTGTGGTCCACGAAGGCCTATCAGGAAGCTCAGATCTGCGGAGCCAGGCCCCATCTGGCCGCCTCTTCCAAAGCGGATGATTTTACCTATATCCCCAGAGAATATAGTTTTTCTCCCAAGCCCAGCTATGTTTATCTGACTTCCAACAATACGGTCCGGGGCACCAGATGGCCCAGTTTTCCGGACAGCGCCCCGGCTCCTTTGATTGCCGATATGTCGTCGGAGTTTTTATCGCGGCCGGTTGATCTTAAAAATTTTGTCTTAGTTCATGCCGGGGCTCAGAAAAATGTCGGCCCGGCCGGTTTGACCATAGTCTTGATCCGTCCGGAATGGGCCGAAACCGGAAAAAAGGGTCTGCCCCACATGCTGGACTACAGGACTTATATTGAGCATGACAGCATGTTCAATACTCCGCCGGTCGCTGCTATTTATACGGCCGGCCTGACGTTAAAATGGCTCCGGGACGATATCGGGGGACTGGCTAAAATACAACAGCTCAATCAGGAAAAAGCCGATTGCCTGTATAAGGCCATTGACGGCAGCGGCGGGTTTTACAAAGGCACGGCCCGGGTCGACAGCCGTTCACCCATGAACGTCACCTTCAGACTCAAGCAGACTGATTTGGAAAAGACGTTTTTGGACGAAGCCAAAAAAGAGGGTATGGTCGGTTTAAACGGCCACCGCAGCGTCGGCGGCATGAGGGCTTCCATCTATAATGCCGTGGAATTGTCGGCCGTTGAAACTCTCGTCGGTTTTATGAAACACTTCCAAAGTAAAAGAGGCTGAAATATGGCACCTAAGATCCTTCTGAGCGACAGGATTGAAGACGTCTGCCCGGAGCTTTTAAAGGGCGCCGGCTTCGAGGTCATTGAAAACACCGGACTTTCCCCTGAGGAACTGGCTAAGATTGTAGGCCGGTACGACGGTTTGGTGGTCCGGAGCGCGACGACCGTGACCCGGGAAGTTTTGGTTCAGGGCAAAGCCGGGGCGCTTAAGATTGTCAGCCGGGCCGGAGCCGGTCTGGACAATATTGATACGGCTGCGGCGAAAGAACTGGGCATTAAGGTTGTTAACACCCCAGGGATGAATGCCAACGCCGTGGCCGAACTGACCGTGGCTCTTTTCATTGTCCTGGCCAGAAAACTGGGCCCGGCTTTTTCTTCCGTCAAAGAAGGCCGCTGGGAGAAAAAAGGCCTCATGGGCACGGAAATTACGGGTAAGACTTTAGGTCTCGTCGGCCTGGGCTATGTGGGCAGTCTGGTGGCCCAGAAAGCTAAAGGTCTTGGCATGACGGTCTGGGCCTATGACCCTTTCCTGAAACCCGAGGACCTGGCCAAATCCTGCGCAGCGGCCAAAGGTTTGGAAGAGATCTGGGCCGGGGCCGATTTTGTCTCTCTTCATCTGCCGAAAACCCCGGAGACGGTTAATCTGGTCGACGCCGGAGTTCTGGGCCGGATGAAGAAAGGATCCTATTTAATTAACTGCGCCCGTGGCGGACTGGTTGACGAGTCGGCTTTGGCTGAGGTTTTACAGCACGGACCCCTGGCCGGGGCGGCTCTGGATGTTTTTGCCGAAGAGCCTCCTGGAGGCAGTCCCTTACTGGCCCTGCCCAATTTTGTGGCCACCCCCCATTTAGGCGCCTCGTCGGAAGAAGCCCAGCTCAATGTGGCCAGAGAAGCGGCCAGACTTTTAATTGATTTTCTGGCCCCAGGGGCTAAGTAGATTTGGCCGGTTATCTGTCCATCGGATTGCTTTTGGCGGCCCTCCAGGCAGGGACCTTAGGGCCGCCGGACCCGGTTTTTTTTGATTTCCCGCCTGCCCCGCCGCCGCCGGTCACTCAAGCCTGCCCTGCCCCCGAATCTCTGAGCCGTCACGGCCGGCGTCAGGCCGCTTACCTGCGGCTAGTCTCCTTTATCAGGGAAGAAAAATTTTCTGACGCTCTTCAGTTTATTTACAAGCAGTCTCAGGACACCAGAGCCTGGTCCGGGCTGGCTGCCCTGGAAGCCGGCCTTCTGTCCGTGGCCGATCCTCAGAAGTCTCTGGCTTTATACGACCGGATTTTGCAGAGCGACAACCGGGACCGCCACTGGGTCAGGGCTTTGGCCGGGTACCGCGTACTCTTAAAAAATATGTCCGATAAAGGCGATTATCTGGCCAGAGCCAGACTGGTCCGTCTGTTGGCCTCTGAATGGCGCAACGACGAAGCCAGAATGTTTCTGGAAGAGATGCTGAAAGAGGCGGCTTTGCCAGAAGCGGTCCGAAGCGATCTGGAATCTTTTCGGGCCGTTTTAGCTTTAAGGGTCGGGGACTTTAAAACCGCCGAAGACTACTGGCAAGCCAAAAGCGATATCAATTCCAGACGTTATTTGGCCACCTTGTATTTAAGGCAGGGCCGGTCTGCCGAAGCGGCCGATATCCGGACTCAGGTGGCCGGTCTCCTTAAGGGCCGTTCAAAGCTGCGGGAGCAGGGCCGGGTTTTTGACATTCTGGCCAAAGGCGGTTTGACCGGGCGGGCTGAAAAATTACTGAGCGATGAACCGGAACTGAAAAAGTCCCAGGGTTCGTGGTCATTTTATCTGGGTTTGTCGTGCCTGGTCGGAAGGAACCCGGAAAAAGCTTTAAGCTACTTCCAAGCCGAAGAAAATAGACCCGGAATTCAGGGGACAAGAGCTTTATATTTTAAGGGACGGGCCTTAGAGCTTTTGCAGCGTTTTTCCGAAGCCTCTGCCGTTTACCAGAAAGCCCGTTCCCGTCCTCCCGGTTATTACCAGATTTTAGCCGCCGGCCGGTACGACTTTTTAAACGACCTTCCTGGTCCCGGACCAAGCCATGAGGCAATGGCCAAACTTCTGAAAAGTCCGGTCGGAAATCTTGGCGCTTCCGACCGGAGTTCCATGGGCTTTTACCTGTGGCTGTCAGACAAAGTGCCCTGGCCCTGGCCAAATCTTTCGGAAACCAAATCAGCCAGGGCCGGGGTCGGCGAGGGAGCCAGAACCCGGGCCTCTATAGATCATTATCTGGCCTACGGGGATTTGTCTCAGGCTCTGGGAGAACTTCTGGCCGCCTACGACGCCATTACGCCCAAAAAGCCTGAGGATTTGACCCCGGATCTGGCCAGATGGATTTTGCTTTCAGCTTACGGCGGAGACTACAGATTAGCTTTAAGACTTCTGGCTAAAGTTAAAACCCGGGCGGGCTCAGATTTCCGGACGTGGAGTCATCCGGCTGTTTACGGGGAAGAGATTTTAAAAGCATACCGTTTATACGGTCTGCCGCCCCAGCTTGTTCTATCGTTAATCAGGACCGAGAGCGCTTTCCAGGCCGATGCCGTCTCGGTGTCCAATGCCAGGGGGCTTATGCAGCTTCTGCCTTCCACGGCCAAATCCATTGCCAGAATTTTGGGGGAGCCGGAACCACGTGAAGAAGAGCTGTTTGAGCCGGGTTTAAATATCCGCTACGGCACGTGGTATTTAAACGAATTAATAAAGGCTTTCGGCAATTATCCGCTGGCTCTGGCCGCTTATAACGGGGGGCCTTTTAATATCAAAAGCTATTTTCTGGCCCGGGGTACAATACCTTTGGATATTTTTCTGGAAACGCTGCCTCTTCCGGAGACCATCCGTTATGTTCAGGCGGTTCTGGAGAGCCAGTTTATCTATGAGGCCGCCTATCTGTCCGGCGGCCGGAGCCCTAATTTAGCCGATCCCGTCAGCGGCCCTCTGCCGGGGGAGCCGCCGCCTTTTTAATCTTTGTTTTGCCCTTCTTCAGTGCCCTCCGCCTGATTTTTTCAGACTCAGCTGAATCATGTTGGCCACTTCGTAAGCCGCGTTGGCCTGGGAGACTTTCTTCTGCTCTTTTAGAATATCCCCCAGAACTTTATGGGACGTAAAGCTTTTGGGAGCCAGCCGGGTAGCCAGCTGAGCCTCGGCCAGAGCGGCCATATGATTGCCCAGACGCTGATAGCACATGGCCATAAACATGTGGGGCTCGGCTAAATCGTTTTTAACCGAGATGAGTCTTTTGAGTAAAGTCACAGCCTCTTTGTAGCGGTATTCATTGTACAAAATCTTGACTTTCGTGATGATCAGCTCGCCGTGATAAGGCCATTTGGCCAGACCCCGGTCCAGCCACTCTTCAGCCTCGGTGTTCTGGCCGATGCTGAAAAGATATTTCATAAAAATCACTATGTCATGGTGATCGGGATCTTTTTTCAGCCCAATGGCTAAAGTCTCAGCCAGAGTCCGAAGGCTCTGGGATTCTTCAAAGCGGCCCGTCTCGTTTAGAAGAGATGACAGCAAAAAGCGCATCTTAGGTTCACGGGGGTGTTTTTTGGCCAGATCCTCGTAAATGGCCTGGGCTTCATCGAAGCGGCGGTTTTTCCGGTAAAACTCGGCCAGCTTGTATTTCAAGTCTTCATTGTCCGGCTCAATGTCAATGACTTCCAGAAAATAATGCAAAGCGTCCTGGTAACTGCCCAGTTTCTGGTAGAGATTAAAAAGCCGCCACCTGATGCCGCTGTTGCCGGGACTTAAACTGGCGGCTTCCCTTAAAAACGTCAGGCCTTCCTGAAGGCGGTCTTCTTTAATGCACAGCTCCCCCATGGACATGTTTGCGTTGACGTCGGTCGGGTCTTCTTTCAGCCGGCCCATCAAACGGCCGAAACGGATCAGTTTTTCTCCTTCAGCCACCCGGCCCAGCTTGATATCAATATTGCCTTTCAGAATGTAAAACTCGTGATCATTGGGGTACTGGGCTAAACCGGCCTCATAGACCTGGTAGAGTTTTTTGGTTGATCTCAGTTCGGAGTAAACCAGGCCCATTTTCTTCAGGAGATTGGCGTTATTGGGGGTATAGAAGTGGGCGACGAGTACTGGTTCTAAAAGCGAGACAGCCATTTTAGCCTGCTTCCGCTCCAGAAGGGCGGTAGAAAGAGAGCAGGCGGCGTCTAAATCGTCCCGGTTATTGACCAGGCGTTCCAAAGAATCGGCTACGGTAAACTCCCGGTTGGCCTCTTCGGTCAGACCCATCCGAAAGTACACCCGGCCCAGACCGTCGTAAGCGGCGACGGTCAGAGGCCTTAAGTTTAAGATTTCCCGGAACCACTTAATGGCGTCGGCGTGGCGGCCTTTGGCGGCCAGACTCTGGGCCCGCCGGAGCATGGAGTCTGGTTTCCTCTGGAATCCCAAAGCCGTTAAAAGCATGTCAAAAAGATCGTCTATGGGCGGTATTTTCTTCCATAAAGCCACTATGCTCCGGCAGGTGGCCGAAAGTCCTCTGGTCAGGGCATTGCCGCTTTTGGCCGGAGTTCCGCCGGGAGCCGAGAGAGACAGTCCGGCCACAGCCCCCGAGCCGTCGTGAAGAGAGCCGCCGGAGCCCAGAGCCCCGGAAAGTCCGGCCTCGGAGGATATGCCCGGCCCGGCCGCCTCCGGAATAGAACCCTGATCATCTGAACTTTTGACCTCCCCGGCGGCGGAGGCGGCTGCGGACTGAACTGCCGCCCCGTCGGCCTGAGGACTGGCCTCTTCTTTGGCCTTGGGCGCGAAAGGCTTAAGCCTTGAGGTGGCGGCCATGGTCGGAATATCTTCCGGATCCCGGAAATCGTCTATGGGCGGCAGAGGGGGACCTTCTGGCTCAATGGGGGCCGGCGGCTGGCTGAACTGGGGCTCGGCCGGCGGCATTGGACCGAAGGGATTGTAAAGCTCGGGACTTTTACCCGGCCCTGGCTGCTCTTCCTGGGCCGGATGCTTAGGAGGCAAGGCGGCCGGCTGAGGTTCCGGCTCGGGAGCCGTCTGGTTATGGGACTCGGGGGCTTGGGGCTCTTGGCTCATAAGTTCCTCGCGGGCAGAAAAACGTTCCGGGCCGGCCGCAGCCGCCCGGAGATTAAATTAGCAATATCGGGGCCAAACTATCAGGCGCCGTAGTTGTAAAGGCGGCCTATTCCCCGATAATCTTAATTAAGACCCTCTTTTTCCTCCGGCCGTCGTATTCCCCGTAAAAGATCTGTTCCCAGGGACCTAAATCAAGCCGCCCGCCGGTGACGGCCACGACCGCTTCCCGGCCCATTACCTGGCGTTTTAAATGGGCGTCGGCGTTATCTTCGCAGCCATTGTGGGCGTACTGACTGTGGGGTTTTTCCGGGGCCAGTTTTTCCAGCCACTTTTCAAAATCGGCGTGCAGGCCGGACTCGTTGTCATTAATGAAGACCGAAGCCGTGATGTGCATGGCGTTACAAAGAAGCAGGCCTTCTTTAATGCCGGAATCGGCTAAAGCCCGGGCCACTTGACCGGTGATGTTGACATAAGCCCGGCGGGCCGGAGTTTCAAACCAAAGCTCCTGGCGGTGACTTTTCATGGGTCCTCCCAAGTAATAAGATAAATTGCGATATAGTCCTGAAATAGACTTAAAAATACATAAGATTTATAAAAGTTTCATAAGCACCTCTAATAATCAAAACTTTTGCGGACTTTAAAACAGCCCCAGGAGATTATTATATCATTAAAGCCAGAGAGTCTGCGGGGGACCGCCGGGACTTTACAGATGAACACTTTGTCTGTTTTTAAAATTACAATGATTTTTTTAGGGCTCAATGCCGGTGGCTTTCCGGCTCCTGGAGCCGCCGGAAAATCAGTTTCTGAGGCCTTGCGCCCGGGCCGCATAAAGGGCAGGGCAGAGCATTCTGTCCGTTTCTTTCCTGTATTCATGCTGGCAGCCGTTTTAAGCGAGGCCCTGGTGTTACAATGGGCTGGGTCAATGACAAAAAGACGGGCCCTTTCCGAATAAAAAAGCCTCAAATCCCGAGAGCAGGATTGTCAAATCTTTGACGGTGGAAGCAGGAGGCCTGAATTTACATTTGACTCCTTATAAAGTTTAACGGAAGTGAGCCGCTTCTCAATTTCACGGCCGGGTGCCTGCTGTCAGGGGCAGGGAATTGAAGATGCCGTACGCCGCAGAGGACATTGAACGGATCATTGAGCCCGCAGCCCGCAAGTACGGGGCCGCCAGAGTCCGGGCATTCTGGCCTTACGCCCGCAGAGAGGCTGCGGAAGAAAGCGGCATGGACTTTTTGATCGAACGCGGAAAAACAGGATGGTATTCCATGCCCGGCGGATTTTGCGGTGAGCTGGCTATGGCGCTCGGGACGGAAATCGATCTGGCCGCCGCAGGTTCAGATGACAGGGATTTTCTGATGGAGATAGCGAAAGATGAGGTTCTGATCTATGATCGCGAGATCTGATTTCAATGAGTTGAGCCGCATTTTTAAGTGCTGCAAACTTATTGATAACTGACATGTGTTTTTAGAAGACCTGCCGGATAATTTTATGTTATCTGAGTTGGTTGCATCCAAGATATGCCATGGATTTTTGCATTATATAAATTAGTCGGCAGATGTTTCAGTCAGCGGCTGCCGGATGGCCGGCAGGCGCCTGGTTTTCAGGTCTGAGTCTCAGGAGCTGACAGGTCAGGGCAGATCTTTTATTATATAGTTTCAGGTATAAATTCCGGGACTGTTTTTTAGCTTTTGGGGCGGGAAAGACTAAGGTAACCGCTTAAGGTGTTCAGCATGGACAGAAATAAGGCAGTTTTTGGCGCGGTTTTTGGGGCTGTCTTGATTTTGGCCGGGCGTATTAAGCGGCTGTTCCCAGCATGTGAAATACAGCGGGGACACTGCCCGGAACCAGAGTCTGACTGGCGCTTTGCCGGCTCAGAATAGCCGGCCGGTTGAGGTTGCGGAATTTAACACAGAAGAGTACAGCATTATTAAGGAAACCGGCTTTACTTCCCCGGTGAACAGCCCCTTGTCTACTTTTTCGGTCAATGTCGATACGGCCTCCTACAGCTTGGTCCGAGCTAAACTGGCCGAGGGGGGAGGCTGTCAGTCCGGACATGGTCAGACTGGAAGAATTTGTTAATTACTTTGACTATGACTATCCGGAGCCGTCCGGCTCCGATCCTGTCAGGGTTACTTCTTATCTGGGCCTGTGCCCTTGGAATAAGGACCGGCATCTTCTCCAGATAGGTTTGAGTACCAAAAAAGCGGATATGGCCAAAGTTCCGCCGGCCAATCTGGTTTTTTTAATTGATGTCTCCGGATCTATGGACCATCCCAGCAAAATCGGCCTGCTGAAGAGATCTTTAGGGCTTTTACTGGAAAACTTAAGGGATACGGATCGGATTTCCATCGTAACCTACGCCGGCGGAGAAAAAATTTTGCTGAACGGAGCTGCCGGCGAGGAGCGGGCGGCAATTGCCAGGGTCATCAGCGGCCTTAACCCCTCCGGGGCCACTAACGGGGAAGGCGGTATTCAGGCCGCTTATAAATGCGCTGAAGATAATTTTATCCGCAGCGGAATTAACCGGGTCATACTGGCTACTGACGGGGATTTCAATGTCGGGGTTTCCGGGGTCGGCGAACTGGGACGGCTGGTGGCCGAAAAGCGGAAAACCGGCGTCTCCATCTCGGTTTTGGGCTTTGGGATGGGGAATTACAAAGACAGTAAAATGGAAAACATCTCCAAAAGCGGAAACGGTAACATGTATTACATTGATAGCCTGATCTATAATTCACGCCCAATTTTCCTACTACATGACAGCGCTTTTTGTTAGCTATTAATAAAATATATTAGACTGTTTTCATATCTAAACTTAAAATATGCATCTTCAATAGACTAATATACTTTAATTAAATCGAATAGACGATTGATCTTGCCTGTCTCCGCAAAATATGTAGTTCCCTCAATACATTCCTTTTTATTAAAATTACGACTATAAAAAGAATATATAATCGATTATATTCATTTTTGTCACATAAAATAGCATGTAATCAACGATAAAGCATGATGGATACAATTAATAAACTATAAAAAACACTCTATAAAGACAAGACAATATTCAGTAAGTCGCAAATTTTTTTTTGCTTTTTAAAAAAAACTTGACATCCCTTAAAATTTAATTTATAACGTAGTAGGATTTAATTCCTACTACCTGCAGGAGGTACGTTTGGTTATGTCGATCATCTGGCCGTATACTAAGAACAATGTGATGTATGCAGAAGTGCGTACTTCTGAACGGAAAGAGTCAGGAGGCAAACCCAAAAGCACCCCTGTTTATCTAGGCAAAGTAATCGACTTGGAAGAAGGGTTGTTCATGAACAGAAAGATGGGTGTTTTCAAATACACCATTGAGTCTGGTTTTGAAGAGGCTGACCTTCAGGATTCGACCTTATTAAATACCTATAGGGATGAGAAATTGATTTTAGATTTTGGCTCTTCGTATCTGTTGTCTGAGTTTTCTAAAAAAACAGGTTTTTGGACTTTATTCCGTGATACTCTGCCAAGTTACAGTGATTCATTGATGGCTATGGTCTTTTATTATATTGAAATGTCTGCTTCGAACCAAGAGGCTGTCCGATGGTTTCGAGGTTCGCTTTCAAGTTTGTTATTTCCGGCAGCTCAGCTTCAATCACAACGGAGCAGCGAGCTTTTAGCAAGATTGGGTGATGAAGCTGTTGTCAGAAGCTTTTTTGAGAGATATCTGAAATTATTGGTACCGCCGGATAAAAAAACTGGTATTCTTATTGACAGTACGGGTTTGCCCAACTCGATCCATTTTCCATTAACCGCTGTCAGTAACCATAACGGAGAAATCAGTGAGGAGGTGCGACTAATCTTTGTTGTGGATGCCGAAACAGGGCTTCCTCTTTTCTTTCGCTGTAATGCTGGAAACATCGTTGATATAACGACATTGAAAGCTGCTCTCCTCGAACTTGAGGAATTAAGGTTATCAGTGAAACAGGCCGTATTGGATGCCGGGTACTGTTCAGAAGATAATATCCTAGCCCTTTTTGAAGCAAAAATTCATTTTTTGACCAGGCTGCCATTAAATAGAAAATTATTTCTGGACTCAATCATAAAATACAGAGAAGAAGTTCTTTCTGATTATTGTCGGTATATGTATAATGAACGAGTGATTGGTGTAAAGCGCATTTATACTCCGCTTTATGGTCACCGAGGATACCTTTATCTTTGCGTTGACTACAACAGGAGAAACGATCAGATTAAAAATTTCACCAAGGGAGCATTTGCTGATAAGCTGCCTCGGAGCCAATGGGGTTCATTTACTGATAAGATGGGTTTTTTTGCTCTTATTTCATCAATAAAATTAGAACCTGAAGAACTGCTGCCTTTGTATTACATTCGGCAGACGGTGGAGCAGGTTTTCGATGTAACCATAAATAGTACCCATATTTTACCTCTGAGGACGCACAGCGAGGAAACTTTTAGAGGTCATATCATGCTGACTTTCATGGCAACCGTCATGTATCTGAAATTGAATCAATGCTTCAAAGGGCATAAAGTATTGACAGCTCAAAACGCAATTATCGAGATGAGAAATCTAAAATGTAAGGTATTCGACCATTGCTTGCTTGTAGAGGAGACAGCTAAGGATATGCGGGAGATTTGCGAAATTGTTGGAATCAAAGTTCCAGATAAAATTCGACTGCCAATAAAGCATGTGTAGTAGGAAAGCAGGCCGGGAATTATAGCTGATTGAGGCCAGGAAAGTACTGATTGAGCAGCTGAGCGCCAACATAAATACCGTAGCCGATGACGTAAAGGTGCAGGTGGAATTTAATCCCGCAGCCGTTAAAGCTTACCGTTTGCTGGGCTACGAAAATCGCCGCCTGGCTCCGGAGGATTTTACCGATGTTCAGGTCGACTCCGGGGAGATTATGGGAGCGGCCACAGTGTGACAGCGCTTTATGAAATAATCCCCTCCGCCTCCCTGGAAGTGATCCCGGAAATAAAGCTGAAGTATCAGCAGACCGTGCCTGAACACCGCGAGGCGGAAGCCTCTGACTTGGCTACTGTGGCCCTGCGCTGGAAGAATCCGGGGAAGTCCGAAAGCCGGTCATTTGAGCAGCGGATTTTACAAAGCGAGTTTTTAAAGAATCCGCCCGATAATTTCCGCTGGGCCTCAGCGGCGGCGGAATTTGCTCTGGTTCTGGGTAAATCCGAAAATGCCCCTGAAGCCACAGTCCAGGGGGCTCTAGCCATGGCCAAATCAACTGATTACCAAAAAGACTCCTACCGCCGGGAATTTGTGGAAATGCTGACGAAATACCGCGCCAGATGAGTTTTTTCGAGGACGGCCGGCTGAGACCTGGTGGAGAATGATGGTCAGCGGCCGAAAAAGGTTAAGTCTTGAGTCTTGAGCGAAAGTTTCTGCGTAAAGCCGGCGGCGGAAAAATTTTTGGCCTAACTAACCGATGGAGCATAGCCAGTCTCCCCGGACAATCTCTTAGGTCACTGAATTTGCTTGTAAAATCTGTAAAATTCCAGCCTGAAAGTAACCGTTCAGGTCCGATATTTTAACTGCGTCTCAGAGGGCTACGACTATGGGCTTGTGTCTTGGCGGCAAAGTTCGGCTGCCCTTCCGGCAAGCGTTTGCAGCTTCTGTCTGTATCAAAAGTTCCGCTCTGCGGCCGTCCATCAAGAGTGCCCGCCAGCTGGTCAGGACATTTTACGGCCTCGCAGGCTGTCGTGAGGCGGAGGCCTCACCCCGGCGTATGAACCAGACCTTCATTTATGGCTTGCACACCAAATATAAGTCAGCAGTAATGCCGAAAAATACAACATGTTGTCCGATTCATGGTAAAAAGCCTGTTTTTTGGAAAAACTAATTGATATCATTATATTTTTTGAACTCGACTTCTGAAAACAGGGGGGTTGCGGAGCCATCAAACTTTTATAAAAATTATTTTTATGGCCTAATTAACTAATTTAATATTTAATTAGTCTTATAAATAGAATATTTTCAATAGATATGCCCCAATTCCCGGTCCAGGCCGGCTCGGTTCATCCCAATCAGACCCCAGAGCAGAAAAAAGAAGTCAGGCCGTAGTCCCCGGGCTGTTATGCAGTCTTATATTCAGGGTCCGGGTCAAACTGCGTCAAAAGGCACCGCTCTTCAGAGACGGCACCCCGCCGGAGCCGCAGCCGGTTAAGAAAAAAATTGAGAATTAAATTTTTAACCTGAGTCTCAGTGTGCTATAATTTCCTCGTTTAAAAACCACACTATTCGTGGCTAATATCCTGTCTGGCCCCATATATCGCGGTCAGAGCAACTTTGGATTGAAAGTGCACCTGTTTGATCTGACTCCCCTGGAGAAGCAGAGTCTGCGCCAGTTCTGGCGGTGGCATCTGGGCTACCTTTTGGTAGTGGCTCTTTTTTTCAGCCTCATCTACCTGACCGGTCTGTTCCGGGCTAACGCCCTGCTTAGGGAGAAGTTTATCTTTCTGGTCTTAGCGCCGGTCTCCACGGTCGTCTTTGTCATTCTTTCGCCCTGGAGGACAATGTGGCGGGAGGCTCTTCTGGACATGCACCGGCGGTTGGAAGGGCAGGGCATTTTCTGCTTGCTGGCCGGGTTTGTCTTTCTTTTCGGCTTTTTCATCTACAGTATTTTTATCTGGGGCCTGGGGGCTCTGGGACCGGCCCTGGTTCATATGTAAGCTTCTTTTTTGTCTTAAGGGGCACATTTGGTTATGGCCACCCGTCGGAAACGTTCGCCTCTGATTTTAATTATTTTCCTGGTCTGGTTCTGGCCGGCAACTGCTATGGCCGACACTTTAAGGCTGGTTTATCCTGAAGCCCCCAAAACCTTAGATCCCCAGGCCTGGCCGCCGGACCCGGCTGCCGAGTCGGTCATTATGACAGTCTACGGGCGGTTGATTGGTTTAAAGGACAACCAGGGGCAATTGGATACAACCGACTCTTTGGCTTATACCATCCGGGTGTCTGACGATGATCTCATGTACACTGTCCGGATGAGGGAAGGTCTGACTTTTTCCGACGGTAAAGCTGTCAATGCCGTAGCCGCTCTTTATACCTTTGACCGCCTCATGGCCACTGAGGCCGGGCGGAATCTTTTCCCCCACCTTAAGGGATTTAATATCATTGGCGACTATACCTTCAGTTTGGTCCTGAATAAACCCTGGCCGCCGTTTTTAGCCTCCCTGGCCCTGCCTCAGGCTTCATTGATAAGCCCGGGCTTGGGGGACAGGGAGAAAGATTATTTAAAAACCAGGACTTTAGGTTCGGGCCGCTTTACGGTGGCCGAAGCCAAAGACAGTTTTCTGGCTCTGGCCCTGCGTTCGGATCTGGTCAGCCGGCCTAAACTGGACCGGGTGGAGTTTTATTTTGAAAAAGACGCTCAAAAAAGGCTGGAGCTTTTTAATAAAGTCAGCGGCCATATTTTAGCCGAACCGCCCGAGGGCCCGTGGCCTTCGGCCGAACATGTGCCGGTTAGTCTGCCTTCCTGGGAAACGCTTTTTCTGGCTTTTAATTTAAGGAGGCCTTATTTGGGTCTGCCAGGGGTCAGAGAGGCTTTGGCCCTTATGGCCAAAGAGGCTTACAGCCCGGCCCCCTTTAAGCCCAGAGGCTATTTTCCCCTGGGGTTATTTTCGGGTCGGGTATTAGAAGAGCAGGCTTTCAGCGAGGATAGAATCAAAGAACTCATTTACGCGGCCGGGGCGCCTCGTGGTCCTTTGGATCTGGTTTATCCGGGCGGGGAAGCCTGGTTACGGCTTGAGGCCGAAAAATTACAGGCCCAGTTTTCTAAATACGGCCTGCCGGTTAATGTAATTCCTTTAACAGGTCAGGCCGGTCAGGGAATTTTGGAGTCAGGGCAGTATGATTTGTATTTAGGTCGCCGTCGGCCGGAGATTCCCTCCCCGGAGATGTGGCTGGGCCGTTTTTTGGATTCCAAAAGCGCGGGTCGTGGCAATCCGGCTTATTTTGCCCGGGAGGCGGCCGACTCTCTTCTGGGGGAAATAAGGGCCTCACTGCCCAGAGCCCAGAGGGAACAGAAACTGGGTGAGTTGGAGGTCTTAGCCGAACGGGAAAGACCTTATGTTTTTTTAAGCCAGCTGGGGGTGAGATTTTTAGTCGACCGGCGGCTGGCCGGACTGAAGACTCATCCCATGTGGCCGACAGTCTGGCCTATCAGTTTAGCAAATCTTAATCCATTCCGGGACACCCGGACGAAAAAAACGCCCGAGCCGGTAAGGGTCCGGGAATTTAACGAACAAGTGGCCGAACCATGGGAATAGAGAAAAAATGAACGAGGTTTTAAAAGCTTTAAGGGAAAGGCGCAGTATCAGAAGTTTCACCGGCCTGCCCGTTTCGGACGAAGATCTTAAGACAGTTTTGGACATAACGGCTTTCGCCCCCACCTCCCGAAATTCCCAGGCTTTTCACATTACGGTCATTAAAGGCTTAGACAATATTGCTAAATTAAATAAAGAGGTAGTCCGGGCCAACCAGAAGCCCGGGTACGAGCGCTACCAAAAGTCCACGGCCAGTCCCGGCTATTCCATTAATTTTCATTCAGCTCCTGTCTTTTTAACGGTCGGGGTCGATCCGACCAAAACCAATAATCCCCGCGAAGACGGAGCCCTGGTTTTAGCCTATATTCTTCTGGCCGCCCACAGTTTGGGTCTGGGGGCCTGCTGGATTAACCAACTCGGCCTGGTCGGCGACGAACCCGAGTTCCGGGCTTACTTAACGGCCTTAGGTTTTCCGACGGCCCATACCCTGACAGGCAGCGCCTGTCTGGGGCATCCGGCCCAAAAAGCCGGTCTGCCCGATCGGACTTACGGCCGCTTTAATATTGTCGGCTGAATTATGGCCGCAGTTGAATTTTGCTAAAAAAAACTGTAAAATGAACTCAATTTAGATAATTTAGGAGTTTTGCGATGCTTGATTTAAGGTTTGTCCGTGAAAACATCCCTGCAGTTGCCCAGATGCTTAAAAACCGTTTGATGGATCCGGAAATTATGGTCAATTTTGAGGCAGTAGACCGGCAAAGGCGGACCGTACTGGCGGAAATTGAGGAACTGAAGGCGTTAAGAAACCGGGCCAACGATCAAATCAGTGAGCGGAAAAAAGAAAAGAAAGACGCCAGGGATTTAATCGAAGAGGTCCGGGATGTATCGGCTAAAATAAAGGACATGGAGCCGGGCCTTTCGGACATTGAAACTCGGGAGCGTGATTATCTGGCCGCCATTCCCAATATGCCCGATGAATCAGTGCCCATAGGCGGTGAGACGGCCAATAGAGAGATCCGCCGGTGGGGCCGGATACCGGAGTTTGATTTTGAGCCCAAAAATCACTGGGAACTGGGCGAGTCTTTGGGCCTCATGGATTTTCCCCGGGCAGCTAAACTGGCAGGCAGCCGTTTTGTGGTTTTAAAAGGCCAGGGCGCGGCTTTAACCAGAGCCCTGATTAACTTTATGGTCGAACTCCACACCAAAAAGCACGGCTACACCGAGATCTGGCCGCCGGCTTTAATCAATTCCCAGTCCCTTTACTCGACCGGCCAGCTGCCGAAGTTTGCCGATGAAAGTTTTAAACTGGAAAACAGTGATCTGTGGCTCGTGCCGACGGCCGAAGTGCCGGTGACCAATCTTTTCCGGGACGAAACTCTGCCCGCCGGCCTTCTGCCCGTTTCCTATGCAGCCTACACGCCCTGCTTCAGGGCCGAAGCCGGCGCAGCCGGCAAAGATACCCGGGGCATGATCCGTATGCATCAGTTTGATAAAGTGGAACTGGTGAAGTTCACCCGTCCGGAAGATTCAGGCGAAGCTTTGGAACAACTGACGGGCCACGCCGAGGAAGTCTTAAAGCAGCTGGATTTGAGCTATCGGGTCGTTTTGCTGTCGTCAGGCGATATGGGCTTTTCTTCGGCCAAGACATATGATTTAGAAGTTTGGCTGCCGGGCCCAGGTCTCTACCGGGAGATCTCGTCGTGCTCCTGTTTCACCGATTTTCAGGCCCGCCGGGCCGGGATCCGTTTCAAAAGATCCCACACCCAGAAAGCCGAGTTCGTGCATACCCTGAACGGTTCCGGTCTGGCCGTCGGCCGGACCATGGTGGCTATTTTGGAAAACTACCAAAGGCCCGACGGCACGGTCGCAGTGCCGGAAGTTTTAAGGCCTTATCTGGGCGGAACAGAGAATCTGACAGGCTTATAAAAAAGTTGGAAAATAGGTTTTATCTGATTAGTTTAAGACAGGGGTGATCATGTCTGACCTGAACTTTTTGTGGCCGGCAGAACAGAGGCCCCGGCCCATTTTTGGGGTAAATGATATCGCCCGCGAAATTGTTTCAGATAACTGCGGTTTTATTGAACCGGACCTTCTGGAGCTTTTAGAATCAGGGGACGTAAATCCGGATAAAAAAGTCTGGGTCGTCCGGCCGTGGCTCATTGCGGCCTCTTTAGCCGTACTGGCCCTGGGTCTTTCGTTCGGGGCGGTCCGTGATTTAAACATTCGTCTGGCGGAAACTAAAACCCAGGCTCCGCTGGTGGAAATAGCCCGGCCGGATGTCGGGACGGATAATCCCGAAAGCGAAGAGCTTTTGGATAAAAAGGACTTAGCCGGACTTATAGGCCCACGGCCTTTGGATTTAGACGATCCCCGTTTTTTGGAGATCAGCGGGGAAAGCGGCCGGATACTGTTTGCCGAGACCACTTTAGACCCCCAGCTTCAGACCCATAGTCTTAAATGGCTGAAAAAGACTCAGGCCAAAAGAGCGGCTTTGGTGGTCATGAATCCCTTTGACGGGCAGGTTCTGGCCCTGGCCGATTACCGCCGGGACGGAGGGGAGACAAATTCGGCTCTGGCCGAATCTTTTCCGGCCGCCAGCTTATTTAAGATCATTACAGCCGCTGCGGCGGTTGAGAAAGCCGATTTGCAGGCTGATTCGGAAGTCCTCTACGACGGAGGCAAACATACCTTATATAAAGGCAATGTCATAAAAAGGCCGGACGAGGGCCTGCACCGGACTACTTTGCGGGAGGGTTTCGCCGAAAGCATCAATACGGTTTTCGGGAAGCTGGGCGCTTATACCTTAGGCCCGGACGAGCTGGACAATTTTGCCCGCCGGTTTTACTTTAACCAGCCCATTGATTTTGAAATGCCGGTGGCTGTTTCCAATTTCGCCTTAGGCAACGGAGAAGATCTGTTCCATATGGCCGAATTGGCCTCAGGCTTTAACCGGGTCACCAAAACCACTCCTCTCCACGGAGCCATGCTGGCCTCGGCCGTTATCTCCGGAGGAATTTTATATGAGCCCACAGTGTTGACGGAAGTTTTTGACCGGGACAATAATGTTTATTATAAATCCCAGCCCAGATCACTGGGCCGGGTCATAAGTCAGGACACAGCGGCCCAGCTGTCAGAGCTTATGCAGGCGGCGGTTGCCCTAGGGACAGGCCGGCGTCATTTCAGCGATGCTGAAAAGCATCCGCTGCTTTCCGGTCTGGTCATCGGCGGCAAAAGCGGGACTATCAATGATGAGGAAGGCCTGAGGGTTGAGTGGTTTGTGGCCTATTCCTACTGGCCTGAACCCGGTTCCGGCGCTCCGGCCTGGCCTCTGGCTCTGGCGGCGGTCGTGGCCAATGACGGACGGGCGGCGGTGGACAGTCAGGAAATTATCCGCCGGGCTCTGCTCTCCTATTATCAGCCTCTTCTGGACGGAACCGGCCGAACGTTCAGGTAGATATTTTCAGGGCTCGGGGGGATATGTATGACATTATTCGGCAGCTATCCGCTGTTTTGGTTCGTGGTCGGGTTTATCTTCCTGGTGATGGAAGTCCTGACTCCGGGCATTGTTTTCGTGTTTTTCGGACTGGGCGCCTGGCTGGTCATGGCTCTGACTTTTACTATGCCGAACCTGGGCTCATCTTTCCAGTTTCTTATCTTCATTGTCTCTTCGGTCGTCTTCCTGTTCTTATTGAGGCGGCATGTGGCGGACCTGTTTAAGCGCATGCGCAAAGACGGACCTACAGACAGCTTAAGCGAACCCATGGTGGCTGAGAAATTTTTAGGCCAGACTGTGGAAGTCATCAAAGACATCACTCCCGAGCATCCGGGCCTGGTGGAGCTGAACGGCACAAACTGGACAGCCCAGAGTTCCGTGGCCATCAGTGCCGGCCAGAGGGCCAGGGTCGTTGAGCTGACCGGTCTGACCATCTGGGTGGAAAAGCTCTGAGGCTTAAAAAATGTCCTTTTTCCCTGAACTTGAGGTCACTCCGGCGCGGAGCCATTTTCATGATCTCTAAGTTCAAGACAGAAACAGCCAAACCTGCTAAATTTCAGACAGTGGGAAAATTATTAATAAGGGAGCGAGCTAACAAGTATGAGCGGAGTATTTCTGTTTGTGATCATCGGGCTGGCCATTTTCGCCATTTTTCTTTTTGTCAATTATGTCCGGGTCGTGCCCCAGAACGAGGCCTACGTCGTGGAGCGGCTGGGCAAGTACGCCGGAACTTTACTGTCCGGATTTCATCTTCTGGTGCCTTTCATTGATAAGGTCGCCTACCGTCATACCTTGAAAGAGCAGGTCATTGACGTGCCGCCCCAGATCTGCATTACCCGCGACAATATCTCAGTTGAGGTGGACGGTGTTTTGTATATGACGGTCATGGATCCCCGGAACGCCAGCTACGGGGTCAATAATTATCACAATGCCGCTGTCCAGATGTCCCAGACCACAATGAGGAGCGTCATCGGCAAATTGGAACTGGACCGGACGTTTGAGGAACGGGAGACCATCAACGCGGAGATCATCAACGCCGTTGATAAGGCTTCAGCTCCCTGGGGAGTGAAGGTCAACCGCTATGAAGTCAAAAACATCACTCCGCCTCAGTCCATTAAAGATGCCATGGAAAAGCAGATGAGAGCCGAACGGGAAAAAAGAGCCCTCATCGCCGAGTCCGAGGGTGACAAGATGGCTAAGATCAACCGGGCCGAGGGTGACAAGCAGGCTAAAATAAACATAGCCGAAGGTGAACGGCAGCAGCTCATTAATATTTCCGAAGGTGAAAAACAGCGCCGCATAAACGAAGCCCAGGGCCGGGCTCAGGAGATCCTTCTGGTGGCCGAGGCCACTTCCGAGGCCTTAAAGCAGGTCGGCCGGGCCATCCAGGAAGGCGGCGGCGAGGATGCTGTCTCTCTGCGTATAGCCGAGGCTTATATAGCCGAGTTTGGCCGTCTGGCCAAGGGCACCAACTCCATGATCATTCCCAGCAATGTGGTCGATCTGGCCTCCATGGTGGCTGTGGGCAAGGAAGTCCTTAAAGCCGGCCGGGCGGAGTCCAAAAAAAGCTGAACTTATGCTTCCCCAGTATCCGTGAGACTGGGACTGGGGAAGACCAAAAACGAGCCTGAGGTTTCAAGTTAAGTCAGGTTAAATCCCCTCTTTTTGATCAGCAATTCTAATTTTGGCCGATGAGCCACTGCAGGGGGTCCATTTATAGCTAAGATCGATGCGCTTAAAATTTTTCTTAAATCTTCTCAATACAACCTCAATAATCTTCAGAACTGGCGTTTGCAAAAAAATTACTTATTAAATCTATCTATATTTATCATATATATTAATATCAAAAATTAATCAATGAATAGTATTTTATTGTATACTTGTATTAATTTACATACAACATATCGATCAGGAATATTTTGCTTAACGGGACTATAAATATAGCATCTATTTATTTTTATTGACACAGGATAATTTTTTTTGTAGTAATAAGTTATATGAACGTCTTGCAGTTCCTTATAGACCTTCTTAAAGAGGATGGCCTCGAAAAACTCCCCTTTAAAAAATGAAGGGCCTCCCCGGAAAAAGAAGGTGGAGACTGGCTACAGCCCAAAAAATCGGGTTCAGGCCTGTAAAAATTTTGAAAACGGTCTGTCGATTCTGTCAGATCAATTTTTTTAACGAGAATAGAGCGCAATTTATATATAATTATGGTATATTATTGCGATCTAAGCGATAGCACGTGATTCTAACTATATTAGCTCCTAATGCTTTAAAAATTATTGAAAAATGCAAGGCTCTAAAGCCACGATATCGCTAGTGTTTTATCCTGGTCGTTCGATCCAAATAACTGTTGGCGGCCCTCAATGCCTGAACGCATTAAATATATATTTTTGAAACCCTCTGTTTTCTTTAAAGCTTTACGTTCTGAAAGCCTTAGTTTCTTGGGTGTGCAGTTGAGTCTGGCTTGTTCTCCGCTGGTGACAACCGGACACCCGGAGCAAAAAGGACATTTATTACATATGGCAGCATCAAACTCTGCTTCAATGCTGCCGTTAGTTGCACTACAATTTACATACCAACTCATTGGAAAATATATGAACCGAATCCAGCCGTTGTTTTTCCAAAGAGATGTCGGTGCATTTGAGTATCTCGTAAGTGGCAGAGGCAAAAATATCTGAGTCCAGGTTAAGATCTGTCAGCTTGTGCCGGAAATCCCACAGACAGGGTGAGGGGTGAGATACAGCTGGTCCTGTCATGTGATGTTTTCAGGGCCGTTTGAAACATTAAGTCAAAACTAAGAGCCCTGCAGACTTCGATGCCGGACAAGTCAAAATGTTGTTGTAGGACGGCTAATCCGCACAAAGTGTCTAAATCTTTGGTCGGACGGCCATTGGTCTTACAGTAAAGAGGGGTCAATTTCTCAATTTGGAGTATTGGCAGCACGTTATCCCTGAAAAAAGGCGCCCATGAGGAATTAAGAATGCTTAGATTCTCTCCCTATAACAAGTCCCAAGGAGTGAATATAGCTGAATTATTTATGCTATTGGAAGTAATTATTATTGAATCAATCAGAATTAGTTGGTAAATATTAATTTCAGGTTCTATTATAAGATTTGAATATCCTTTTATCAAGAAAAAACAGTCTATTTTACGTTGAACAGAAGAAATAATTTAAAAAAGTCAAAGATTAATTTTTGGCACACCAGAACTGCTCATTTCTGTGTTGGGATTTTTTTCGGAGCCATCAACCTCGCTTGACAGAGGATTTTTGGTCTATTCCAACCCAATTAGAAAAGATATTTATGAATTTTAAGATTAAATAAACTATAAAAGTTGTTTTTTAGAGTGTTAATTATATTTAAATATATTAATATATAAATAAAACGTTAATTAAATTATCTAAGAATAGTTATATGTTTAAAAATATAAATAATTTAAATAAATTAAATTTTGATCAATTAAATAATGACTAATTATTGAAATTGTGGAATAATTTAAAACATACTGATATCAAAAGATATTTTCTTTACAAACAATTATTATCAAGAAATTTAACATATTTAATACAAAAAAATCAAATTCTACCTATAAAGTAAATAGCAACGAGTATATATGCACAGTTTTTGCTCAAATTTTTTGTGGTTATATGACAATTTCTGATCTTTTCATTTATATATTTCCTTGGACTGTTATTGTTAGTTATATGTTATTAGTAAATAATAATATTTTACCTTCTATTATTAATTATATAAATATATATAGCATCTATTTGATATTATTTATGTTTTTTTGTTTTTTAATATGTACAAATAGTTATCATTGAAGATTTATTATGATAACTAATAAATCTATTATTACATATACAGTCTTATTTAGGTTTATAAAATTTAATTTTAAAAAAATAATTATAAATGAAGATAGCCGAGCTTTTACAAAATTATATTTGTATATGTTTCCTCAATATGCACTTAATTTTATAAATTTGATGAAAAATATCTATATTATTTCTGATATTGTGTCGTTAAACTCTAATTATAGTGCATTTAGGTTTTTACTAAATTCGTACAGACTTCTAATATTACAAAAATGGTTACAGTTAATCTTTAATAATAAGAAAAATAATATTTACATATTTAATATTACTAATGCAATAAATAAGTTAACAAAGTATAATGTAATATATGTTTCTAATTTTGTATAAAATTCTTTATATGATTTTTTTAAAATAATTGAAAATATTAGCGATGATAAATTAATTGATATTGATAAATATAATAATTTAGTGTCGATAAAAAATTTATTAAATAAAAAATATAATAATATTAAAGAATTAGATTATTAAATAAGTATTTATAAAACTGATTTAATTTTTTAAGGTTTGGACTCCATATAAATTTCTTGGACATATTCGAATAATTGACAAAGATCTTTTTTTTTTGATAAACGGGAACATATAAAAATAAAATATAGTATTATAGATAATAATTTAGTTTTTCTCGATATTTTAATTTATGGTATTTCATTTTATTATAAAAATAATTTTTTATTTTATATTAAATCCTTAGATATTACTTTTCAACTTTTTGATTATCTTTATCTATTAAAAAATTGATATTTAAATATCTGAAAATTAATCTTGGCTTGATTCCAATGAATGTCTGAGATTTTTTAGATAGTCTTTGTTTTTCTAAAAATAAATTTTTTAATTAATATAAAAATAAATATGAAAAAGGATGATAAGATGAATCATAGGGACGTATTGATATCAAGACGGTACAGTGAATTGCCACCCATCTCCACCCGCCAGGAAGTTGCCAGATATATCGGGGGAGTATTGACGCAAAAAAGCTGAAAAATATTGACATCAAAGGCAGAGAGCCGGAAGTAGGTCAAGTAGGTCAAGAGTCGGCAAAAAATACGCTTATGAAAAAGACGGTAATGGGTAAGTTTAATTGACAAGCCAAAACGTTCTTAAAAGCTCCGCTTTTGTCCAAGGTCGATCGGTAATTCCAGCGGCCATTGCTGGCTGGCGTCCTATTCTGAACGGTTTCCCAAGTAACTACCTTCAGGGAACTATGGACTCTGACAAAATTGCACCAGTATATACAGATCGATAATTAGGCCTCCAACCACTTACGAGCTTTTGCGAATGTCACCGGCTTACGAGTCAAATGGACATCCCAGAGGCGCCAGGCGGGATTACTGCGCTCAACGTAGGCTGTATTGATGGTATTGCTTGGAGGATCCACAAGCCTCTCCTGAAAACCAGTCTCAGTCCCGAAAACGACACTGCGCTCAACCTTGACGATATGGCCCTTATTTCTTGTCTTCTTAACTGTGTCGTAAATCAGGTCATCATCAATCACCGTTTTAGGTCTGGCTGGGCGGCCACGTTTGCCTGTCCTCGGGATTGGTTCCTCGTGAGAAAACTCTTCCTCAAGTACAGAAGCGCAGTGTTGAAGTTCATCGCTTACGAAAAGAGGTTTGTCTCCGGCCAGGGACCTGTGGACTTTCTGAATCATCTCACGGGCATCCACATCCACCAAGTAATGTCTTCCAACCTTGAAATTGACGATCAGCCGGGTTGGAGTGTCTATGGCTGTCCAGATCCAGGCTTCTCCGAACCCCTGTTCGAGTTCTTTTTCGTCAGCAGCCGTTTTTTTCACGAACGTCCGCAACTCATCAAGCTGGACTTCCGTGAGCTGAAACGAAGACATTAAGGCACGAAAGACCTTTTGGCAGTGGTCGCCTGCTTTGAGGATGACTAGGTTTACAGCGGCTTTGCTGATACCGAGGAGACGGGCTGAGGCTCTGACACTTACGCCTTCGGCGGCATGGCGAACAATCTGAAAGACCTGATCCGGCGAAAGGTGAGCCCCAAACAATGGAGAGTTCCGGGTTGCGGCAAAACGCTTTCCGCAGGTACGGCAATAAAGCAGATTTTTACCATTATTCTTTCCATACTTACCACGATAAGCGATGTTATCTCCGCCAATTTTCCCAAAATCCACACAATCCTTGTTCGGGCAAGAGGCCTGTTCGCATCAAACCATAGGTAAACTCCCGGACGGATATCAAATCTAGGGAGCATTATAACTCTGAGAAAATTTTTTGTCAACTAAACTTACCCATTACCAAAATTATCCGCCGGAGTAATAACCTGAGTTTAGTATCATCAAATGTATTATTGCCTTACTTTGAATCCTAAATTCCCGGAAAATTTTTAACCCACAGCTTAAAAATTTTGTGCGGCAGTGGTTTACAAAACACTTTGAATCAAAATTTTTTTTGCTGTTTTGTTAATGGCCAAAATATATTGAATCCAATAATCCCGAACCTTCCTCCGGCTATTTTCATAGAAACATGTGTATTTGCCTAACCGAAGAAATTAATGCCATGTTTTAGGTTTGCAGGTTAAAATTTTTTAACCTGCAAAACGTCATTTGTTGGCCATCAATTCTCTTTTGTATTTATGTTTTATTCCAGCTTATGCATAAAAGTAGGTTAAAAAAGTCCATGATTTTAGGAGGTAAACGCCGACTGAAGTCAAAAAATGACAGATGGTCATGCTGTCACTCGCACTCATGATAATTTATATTTTAAAGTGAAGAAGAGCGGCCTAGAACATCAAGCTTTGGCCAGTTTCTGATGTCGCCTGCCTCAAAACAACGTGCCCCAGCAAGTGGTCCAGGCTTTTTCCAGTCTCGCTCTGGTGCTGGCATGAAGCCTTGAAAGTCTTAGCTTGCGAGCCATTTGGGCTATGGGGTCGCCCTTACTGGTATTTTTAACCAAACGAGCCAGAGCGACCAGTTCCGGCATGGCAATTTCAACCACCTGGCAGGGGCCGTCTTTGCTTCGTGGTTTAAAAGTGTTGCAAGTACCAGGAGACTCCCCTTCGTTCCAGAAGAAATCGCCGACTTCTTCGGTGGATTGCTCAAACATTTCTTCGGCAACTTGCAAAATCACGTTCCTTATTTTGCTTCCAGCCCGACCTAAACCCAGTTGCCTGGCCACTGCCCGGCACAAAGCATTGACGTGGATGGGGGAATGTTCCGCCACCAAGGTGCGAACGAAAAAACGAATTCGTTCCCGTTCCAGAGTGCTTCCGTTTTCGGGCTGCGTAACTTCGGTCACCGGTTGGCTGTCCGGCGGATTCTTCACGGCGGCCATAACTGCCGCCGTATCAGGCAGGGTCGGCTCGTCATCGTCAGAGCGAACGTCTTTTCGTCTGTGTCGCTCACGCATTTGCTCCAAAACTGCTTGCAGTTTGGAATGCAGTTTTTCAGTGGCAGCGGCTGCGTCTATCCACCAGTCTGTCGACCATATGCGGATAATCTCCCAGCCCAGCCCACGCAGTACATTTTCGCGAAGCCGGTCGCGATCCCTGGCTGTAGCATGACGGTGATAGGTTGCGCCGTCGCATTCCACCCCAGCAAGGTAGCGGCCGTGTTCATCTGGATCCACCACGCCCAAATCAATACGGAATTCAGAGACACCTATCTGCGGGTGAATTTCCCAACCTTTATCAGCCAAGGCTTTGGCCACAGCCTCTTCAAAAGGCGATTCAAAATCCCCGACCGAGCCCTTATGGGCGAAATTCATGGCTCGACTGCCGTTTTGAGCATATTCAAGGAAGAGGCGCAGGTCACGGACTCCTTTGGCATGGGTTTTGCTGAGCAGAATTTTTTCGGGATAAAAAGAACAGAAGACCTTCAGGGCTGCCCTGGCTCTGGTGATGGCCACGTTGAGCCGCCGTTGGCCACCATCTTTATTCAAGGCCCCAAAATTAAGGGACATATGGCCCGCCGCATCTGGGGCAAAGCCAACAGAAAAATACATAATGTCGCGTTCGTCGCCCTGGATATTTTCAAGATTTTTGACCATGACCGGTTCGGCGAGGCTTTCGTCAAAAAAACGATCCAGCGACGGATCTTCGCGGCGTTCTTCATCCAGCAAATCTTCAATGAGTGTTTGTTGCTGACTATTGAACGTAACCACGCCAATGGTCGGGTGGTCGGCTTTTCGGAATTCCGATGAACTTAATCTGGCCGTCAAATCGGCAACTAAGTCTCTGGCTTCGATAGGGTTGGTACGGGAGCCGCTTCGCCCGTAAACCCCTCCGGCAAAATGAAACGTTACGGCCCGGTCCTCGGTGTCTGGTGAAGGAAAGGTAACCAGGCGCCCGTCATAGTAACGATGATTGGAGAAAGCAATCAAACTTTCGTGCCGACTGCGATAATGCCACTGCAAAGAAAGGCACGGCAAGCCGATCCCCAGGCACTCATCCAGAATACTTTCGAGATCCATTTCCAGCATGGCGTCGTCGTCCTGATCTTCGTCATCGGCTTTTTGGAAAAAAGCGGTGGGCGGCAGCTGCTTTTGGTCACCCACCACCACCACTCTTTTGCCCCTGGCCATAGCCCCGATAGCGTCCCATACCGGGATCTGCGAGGCTTCATCAAAGATGACCAAATCAAAAACCGTCCGTCCGGCCTCCAGATACTGGGCGATCGAAAGAGGGCTCATCAGGAGGCAGGGCGTCAATTTAGGTAGCAGGGTCGGCAAGCTGTTTACCAGTTGCCTGATGGGCATATGCCGCTTCTTCTTCTTAGATTCCCTCTCCAGGATTCGCCATTCGGTTGGCTCTTTGCGGTACATGGCCTGGCCTGAGCGCAAAGTGCGGACGATTTGGTGTCCGGCCATTGTACATAGGCGGTCATCAAGCGCTCTAAAATCGCTGATGGTTCGTTCGTGGACTCGCGAGGTAAAAGCGCAAAGGGTTTCCGAAGCGTCCACCATTCTTGGCGCCCACCAGCGAGCGTAGTTTACGCGCAGGGCTGCGGCGGTCTGGCCCGGAGCTATGAGGCCTTCGAGCAGGGCCTCCCGCAGATTTTTCAATCCCAAGCTGTCGGCCGAACGGGAAGCCCGTAACCACGCGCACCAGGGATTAAAGCGTGACCTGGAGTCAACGAGTGCAGAGCAAATATCCGAAATTTCGGTCAACGCCATTGTGGACCAGTCTTTTTCTGTATGGAGCAGGTCTGTTAACGCCTTCAGGCGTAAGCGGTATTCCTGGGCGGTCACACGCCATGCTGTCAGGGCTTGAACAGCTCGACCTCCAGGAGTCAAAATAGTGCTGCCGTTGGACAGTAAGCTGGACAAGGAGTCGTGCAGGGAGACCAGCCGAGATTGGTTTTGGTCTGTCAGTCTCAGGTACGAGCGCAATCGCCGGCCGAAATCATCTGCTGATTTCAGTTCAACAGCGGCGGCATGTAATGTTTCAGTCATTTCGGGCAGAGGACTGAGGGCCGCTTGAATCTGCCGGGCATAAAGCATCCGTTGCTTGAGGTTTTCGCGTTTGGCCGCGAAACCGGACCATGGCCCGGGACGGTCCGTACTCACGGCTGGCTCTGAAGCCTTGATTTCTTCAAGGCGGTTTTTGGCGGTCCGCATTGCTTTCAGACACTTCAAATCACCGGAACAATCAAGCGCGGCTTTGGCATTGCAAACACCCTGCAGGCTTTTAATTACATGCCGCTTCAAAAAATATTTTTTAAGCCACCAGCTTTTTTGCCCCTTTTCCCAGGTTGTTTCCAGGTCAGCAAGATTCAATTCGAATGACTTGGCTTCATCGTAAGAAGCTGATAAGGCCTGCCTGGCCTGTTCGTATTCGCTTGAGAGTCGTTCAGTTTCGGCTAAAATCTGTTCTGTTTCATCAAGAGATTTTTGAAATCCTTTCAGTGTCCCGGGAAACGAAGCGGCCTGCCAGGCGCTGACTAAGGCGGCGGGGTTGAGTAGGGTCTCCCGAATCAGTTCAACAATTGCCTGACCGGCGTCCAGTTTGATGTTTTGACAGCGTATTTCAGTGAGGCGCAGTTGACTTGCCGCCAGGGCTTCAAAGCAATCCGCCAGTCGAGCCAGATTTTTCAACAGACGGGTTTCCGAAAAGGTGTTTTCCCGGCCCTCATCCAATACACCGGTCAGTCGCGTCCAAGCCGAATTATAGTCTTCGATGGCGGCCACAGCTTCGTTTAGAGGGCTCGAGGCTTCGTCCAGGCCATGCCAAGTGGTGAATTTCCAATCATGCCCAAAGGACTCAGGCAGGAGTTCAGTCAGCTTCATCCAGGCCGTCAGAGCATCGCCGTGTGTCCCGATCAGGGGCAGGCCGCTGGCGTTGCCGGCCTCCATTTCGTTTTTTGAGAGGGAGAGGCATTGATCACGCAATGCCTCGGCGGCGGCTGTCAGCTCTTCTTCCCAAAGAGGCGTCCACGTCTCCCAGGCGATGAGGCCTACAGCTCCAGAGCGTAGTTCTTGAATCAGTGGAGCGAGGTCTTCAAGTTTTTGGGCCGCTTCAAACAAGTCGGCATACTTCTGGCGATCATGCTGCTGCGGCGAAGGCCACGTACACTTTATATGGGGTATCTGGCTGTTCTTAATTATCTCCCCCAGAGCCTGATATAGCGTCAGACCGTTTGGGTGGACTGTATGCAACTCTCGTACATATTGGTTTAATTTATCCCTGGCAGACGCCAGGCGAGAGGCATGATAGACCCAATCTTCATCCGATGTGTCAGGAACAGACGTCGCCGCTCTTTGAAGTTTGGCCAAAACTTGAGGCTTGTTGGCTTTATTGGAGTGCAGCTCCAGACAAAATTCTTCCAGGCCGATGGCTTTCAGGCGACGGTAGACCACGTTCAAAGCCGCAGTTTTTTCCGCAACAAAAAGAATTGTTTTGTTTTCCGCCAGACATTGGGCAATCATATTCGCGATGGTCTGGCTTTTGCCTGTACCGGGAGGCCCCTTGAGGACAAAATCTTTGCCTTGGGCCGCACTGATGATAGCCGCCAGTTGCGAAGAATCGGCCAGAAGAGGGCAATAGACGTTCTGTGGGGCCAGCTTAGTGTCAAGTTCATTCAGCTCCAGAAAGGGCGGACCTTCGCCGTCAGGGTTTTGTTCTTGCGAGCCCAAAAGATGATTGACCACCGGGTTTTGTTTTATGATGTCCGTGTGGTCAGCCAGGTCTTTCCACATCAGATATTTCGCGAATGAGAACAGGCCGAGGGAAACGCTGCGGGATACTTCCCATCCGGGCTCTTTGACAATGGCCGCTTGAACTTGCCGCCAAATGCCGTCAATATCCAGGCCGGATTGATCAGTCGGGAGTTCTTTGGCCAGGTTATCCAGGGCCGTAAAAGCGAAATCCTGGCGCAGCATCTCAAGCAAGGTCAGATTGAACTTGGGCTCATCACCGTCGAGCGACAAGGTGAAGCCGCTCAATATGCTCCGGCGTTCCAGGCGGGCCGGAATCAGTATAAGCGGAGCCCGACAGGGTTTCTCCCGCTTGTCCCTCCGCCAGGAGAGAAAGCCGAAGACCAGGTAAAGGATGTTGGCACCTCCTTCTTCAATGGCCGAGCGGGCTTCACGATATAAAGTCAAAAGCCGCGCCTTCATTTCACTTTCGGCCAGATCAACCAGAAGCGATTGCTTGCCAGCCAGTTCCAACGCCAGTTTAGGCAATATATCTTCCTGGTGACGGGCTTCGTGGAGTTTGGCGTCCCGAGGATCATTGCCCAGAAGTGGAGCGGCGGATACCAGACGGAATTTTTCGCCGGCAGCCAGCTTATCCTCCAATACCTCAGGGTTAGGGGCAACTATTTCAACATAACGCTTGGCGGAACGGAAGTTCAGGAGGCTGTTGCGTAATGAAAGATCAAGCAACTTCCTCTGCCAGAGATCGACTTTGGTTTTGGGTGTAAATTCAGTTGGCTGATGGGGCGGTGCTATTTCATTTTCCAGATCCGGCGGCACTTCCAGCGCAAATGGGGGAGTGTCGTATCCGTTCGTGTCTGGCGGAGTCAGCGGCGATGTGACGGCTTCAACCGAAGTCAACGGACGCCATCGTTGCATTCTGGCCCGGACGATATCAATCGCGCATTCAAATTTGGACTCCATTCCTTCGCGGACATTATTTTCCCCGCGTTCACAAGCTTGAGAAAAACTGACCGGCGCTTCTTGCTTAGTTACCAGGGAAGTTTCGAAAACGACAATTTCCCTAAGGTGCAGCCGCTTGCGTATGGCGGTGATATCATCTACGGCGGTCGTGGTGAAATTTGACGGAGACAGCCAACAGCCGGTGAAGGCATGCCCATTAGTAAATATCAGGAGAGGATGCAGGCCGCATTGCTCAAGGCAGGCTGCAAATAGAAGACTGATATCCAAGCAGGTTCCCAGGTGAGTTTCCGTGATCTGGGAAGGAGTGCGCACTTTCCGCCCCTGTTGTTCAAAGCTGGCCGGCGGCAAAATATAACCCAGCGCCTGATCAATTATGGCTTGCCATAACGCCGTCAGCTGAGTCCATACTGCCTTTTTGCCGCGGCTGTAACCATCGAAACCAGCGTCCGCTTCTATTTGCCGAAGCCGGGTCATTGTATGACCTAAAAGACGTTCCACAGCTGGGTCATTAGGGAGAACAAAGGCAGTGACGCTTTCCTGGCATTCCGCCAAGCCTCCCCACTGATTTCTAGCTAAAAGTTCAATGTCGGATTCTGATTCGGCTAAAAGTTTATCGTCCTCAAGAATTTCGATCCTGAGCAGGCCTTTTTCCGCTTCATTAAGATGCGATAAGTGTGAGTGGTCGTAGCTGAGGTCAATTTCGTCCAGACGGTATGTTTCGTCAGGTTCTATTGGAGGTAATATATATTCACGGGCCTTGAAGAATTCGGGGGCGGATGAAATGTTGACTTTAGCATTTTCAAGGTGAATCGAGCCGTTATTGGTGACTTCGATGTAATTTATTACCGGGATGGAGTTTTGAATTAAAGCGAATGACGTACGTGAAGTCGCAACGGCTTCTATTGAAACACCAGAGTTTGATTCTTCTGGTATGGTTGGTAATTCAGTCATATCATTTCTCCATATATAACATACCGATTTTATTGCGCCTAAGCTCTCAAGCCGACACCATATGTCAGTTATGATAGTTATGCGCTGGGAATAAATGATCTTTTATTTCTGCTGTTATAGTTCCATTAACTATGAAATATGTTGCGTTTTATTCTTATGGATTTAATTTGTTCCTTCGTGATTTTGGTGCGTTATTCATATTTTTTCGATCTGACCGTTCAATGATTTTCTGGCCTTTTGAGGCATAAGTATTGTTAATAAGATTTACAGTATTATCATCATAATTGCATAGGGTCAGACATTTCCAATTTGAAAAAAAGAAGATAATTAATGCCCTATATGATTCCGCTTGCTTGTTCCAGGCGGAAAATGGCATGCCTTGACTGGGACAATTGATTCATTAGCGGGCTGTTGAAATTCTTAATTCCATAAATTTAGTCTATGTCTAGTTTAACCATCTCCACCAGCAGTAATTAGAATGCATTCAATCTTAAATTTGAGGAGAAATTTTAACCTGCAGCTTAAAAATTTTGCATTGTAATGGGATACCGAACACTTTAAAAATTTCTTTTTGTTGTTTTGTTAATGAGCCAATTATATTGAATACCATTCACTTTTGATGATTTATTTTTAGCAAGCGTTAAGAAAAGTTTATCGAATGTCATCGTCTGATACAAATCATTGTCCTTCATGGTTTTATGGACAAAAGAAGACAAAATAAGTTCAATAAAAGCAATAAATTCTTTATTATGAGCGCGGATATCACTGTGCACCCGTAATCTTTCCAGACCAAGGCTGTTTTTATTCTTCCAAAAGCCTTTTTCGACAACATCTTTCAATCTATAAATATCAAAAGCTGTCTGTGCATTTTTAATATTGTCGCTTATAAGTACGAACTATCCAGCGTGTTTCAGTTCCGTTTCCAGAACATCTTCGCGCAGCTTTACGGAATATCCTGATTTAAGTTTGTTAGACTTTTTCACAATAAAATATTGTTCAATTGATTCTCTATAGTCTTTGTTATAGGGGTCAATCTCTGCGACTGATTTCAAAGTTGTAATTTTTAGGCAGAGAGAATTTCTATTCTTTAGTGCCTTAACAGGGTCAAAAAATGCAAAAATATGTAGATTTTCAGAACCCTTATCCCAGCTCAATACTCTTTCCACACCTCTGACCGGATAATCGCTAGTGAGAATGACATTTGATAAGCTGTCGACAGTGTCAGCTTCGTTTATGACAATTTCACATGCAAAATAATTAGAAAAAGGAACACTTGCAATAAATTTTACATTATTTTTTAATAGCGTATTAACATTTTTTTGCTATAAAAACCTTTGTCCATAACTAATGAGATTTCTTTCTTCCCTGCCATAGCTTTGAACTCCATCAAAGTTGCTTCAAGTGTAGTAACATCGCCTAAACTTCCACAATAGCTGGTTTGATAAACTGGCAGCCTTGACTTTTCACCGAAAAGCATACATAAGTTGATCTGAGGCAGCTTTTTTGTCTCAATTGTGGCCCCCATTCGCATTCTTCCATATTTATTGAGTATGAATAAATTGAAGTGATATCCAAGGCGAGGCTCTCTCTTTCTGTAATATGCTTGCACATCTTTTATAGAACCCGGCCCTTTCCGCATCACCAAATTCAGACAGAAGATCACTAATCCGCTGAGACGACATCCCTCCGATATCAAGCCAATAATTTTCGTCAATCCAATCATCACAGTACATGAAAGGCTTTATCTGAGGTAACCATATAGCAGGCTAAAGTAAATATTTCTTGCCAAATAAAAGGGAAAGACTCTTGAATGATGTTCAATAATCCAGTCTTTTCGGCTAAATTTTGAAAAAACCAGAATAACCCATAATCTAAAACATTTTCTAATGTCTTAAAAATGATATCACTAATTTTGTAGCCACTGTCTGTATTGGTATGATTTATTTCTTTAAGTTCATGGTGGCTCTTAATATATTCTTTAGTGTAAATTGGTTCACTTGTAATCAGGTCGAGTTTACCAATTCGGATCTTTTTTTTATTCCGGGGGCTGCCAAAATTGTCCCTGAATGACTTAGATTCATAAAATATACGTGTATTTTCCTAAATGCTGGATAGAGAGATTTGGCATGATTACCTCTTTAGTAAGGTAATCTAGGTTATCAGACTTAAGAATTGATTGTCAACACCTAAAACAGCTATTTTGGTATTTTTATATTTTATAAAAATTTGTAGTCCTAAATTTGCCGAAAATCCAGCTATTTTCGAAAATCCAGCTATTTTATAGAAATGTGAGCATTTACCGAACCGCAGAAATAAATATTTGCCATCTTTTCGATTTGTAGGTTGAAATTTTTTAACCTAGAATCGCCACCTGCAAATCTCCAATTCTTCTTTGTAATTAAGTGTTATTCCAGTTTATGCATGAATGTAGGTTAAAAAAGTCCGGGATTTTAGGTTGAATGGCAATAGCTGAAATATAATCTTGAGAGGTTTACTAATGGTCAATTGCTTTTCAGCAGGTACATAAAGTCATACATGGTGATCATGGGGCCCGTTTTTTCCATTGAATGGATGATTTTTGTGAGGCAGCACCCTGAGATGCTGTCCAAGTGTAAACATGACAGTCGCCAACAGCCAGATTTTGCTCTGGGCAGTCCGTCAAGTAAAACCTATTTGGGTAGAAAAAGCTCTAATTCATCAGTATTTTTGAAGTCTGCGTGCTGTAAACCAAGAACGAGAATAAGTTTCATAAAAATGTACTCTTGCACCGTGGAACAATAATAAATTTTTGTAATTAATTGTCTTGAATCCCAGAGTATTAGTCCTTTTTTAATCGGTTTTTAGATGGCTAGAGGATTATCGGTTTTATTGCTATTCAAATATAGCCTTAACTAGACCTTTCATGTAAACGCCGACCCCGATATTGACCACTTTCTTGTCGGTTTGCCGATACTGTTTATCATATTCTTTTTCTTTGATTGTTTTAAGGGCTTCTTTGGCCAGCCATTTCAGTCTCGTTTCAGCTTTTCTGGCCGGATCGTGAGAGTATTTTAGTTCTATGACCACTCTGACATCTGGTTTAATCCTCACCAGGATGTCCAGATATCCGCCGGAACCGGAGTCTTCCGATTTTGCGTCTAAACCCAAGCCAAGGAGATAAGTTGCCAGCAAACTATGATAAAATGATTCCTTTTCCGTGTGCAGATCGGAAGGTACTGCTGAAAAAATCGACCCTATAATATTTGTCAGCTCATGTGGATTTTTGGAACTAATGGCCGCTTTAAACTTTATTGATTCTTCATTCTTATTTTTTACCAAATTATTAAATAAAACTTCATTTAATGATACGACAAAAGTCGTTTCCAATTCAGTATTAGGTGTCTTAAATGAATATAACTTTTTATTTGTATTAATCTTTTTGCCATTAAAGACAGTTTTAATTTTAGCAGTTGTAATTTTATCAATGGTCAGGTAACCGGTTTGAAACATAAAAAGGACTGGGTTGACTGGAACTCCCGGCAGGGAGTTAGTGAACTGGCTTTCTTCATAGCCGGACATTTTGTCTTTGGTGAAATCCCAGGGTTTATCTTTGACCAGGTTGGTAATAAAATTGACGGAAGGTGATGAAAGCTCCCAGTATGGTTTAAATTCGCCATTGTCAAATAAATTGATAATTGAAAAAGGATTGAGGACATTGGTTATTCCGTCCCACGAATAACCGTCGTACCAACTCAAAATTGTATCCTTCAGCAAATCGATGGCATCATCAATGAGCGGGGGAAAATCTTGAGCATCCTGTTTTTCAAGTAGCGATTTATAGTGCTCCCGGAAATTGATATCCAGTTCTTCCAGTGTAAATCCGCAAATAGCGGCGTATTGGGAATTTAAACTGATGTCGTAGAGATTGTTGAGTCCGGCCGACAAGCCCATCATGGCGTAGCGCGTCACCCCGGTCACGAACACAAATTCAAGCAATGAATCAATGCTCTTGAAAGAGACGTAAAAATCACTTAGAATTTTACTGTTGGCCATCATCAGAGAGGAATCATCAATATTATGATTCACGGGATAGTCATATTCATCAACCAAAACGACCACCTTTTGGCCGCACTGCCTGTTGATGTCTATGACCAGTTTAACAAACGTCTCTCCCGGCTCGGCCTGTATCAGCTTTAATCCAAAGCTTTCAGCGACATTGGCCAACTTTTGGAGGAGACTTTTTGTTGTGATGTCAGGAGTTCTGGAAGTCATGGACATATCAAGGCGGATGACCGGATATTTTTTGAATTCAAAGCCCTGGTCCATTATTTTTAAGCCTTTAAACAGTTCAACTTCGCCTTCCAGGAGCGATTTAAAAGTGCTTAGAAGGAGAGATTTACCGAATCTTCTCGGGCGGGAGAGAAATACGGCTTTTCTTTCAATAAGCGGGGGCAGCAAGTCGGTCTTGTCGACATAAATATACCCCTTTTCAATGAGTTCCTTAAATGTTTGCGTTCTGGACGGGATTTTCTTCATGGAGAGCACTCCGAGTTATTGTTTTAGTCTCTCTTTACTATTTTTTAGTTATTACCCCGGCGGATAATTTTGATACAAACAAATCACCATAAGGTAAAATCAATAAAGAAATAGATTATCATAATAATCCGCCGAGGTAATAGTAACGGTTTAAAATTTTACTCCAAATAAATAAAATACTTTATTGCATCAGCCTATGTCAAATATTTTATTGGAGGAAAATAAAAATAGACAACTGATAATTTACCTCATACGTTATACGTTCATTTTTCAACTTTTTTGGGCTTAGTGCTTAGGGCTCAGGTTACAGGAAAACAGGTCCAATCAGACCAAATTTATGTGGTCTGGAGTCTATTTTCGAAATAGCTCTCAAGGACATGTCTCAGCAGTCAGAGAATGCCTGCCAGTTCAGGCCAAGCGGCCTTGGATGGATATAAACCTTGATTTTTCGGAGCGCCGCGCATCGTTTGCGCCCGTCCCAACACCCGATGGCTGGCATTTTCTGGGATTGAATAGTTCTCTTTCTTGTTTTTTAGTTAGTTAACGTTTGAAAATCTTAAACTGAATACATTAACTATTATACTTTATTTTGCGGTCTTTGTCAAATATTTTGTTAGAGGGAAATATTAATAATCAATACTCATTTCCCTCCTTTTCGAACTCAGGACGTTTTTTAGGTGAATAATTGTCCAATCTAACTTTGCTTTTATAGTCCTGGGTAGTTTCTCCCTTACCTCTGGCCTTCTTGCAGCTAGTATTTCGAGAAAAAATGACTGAGGAAGAAACTTACCGCTGGGCTTTGTTCTGCAGGCAATGTATATGACCAAAGATATTTTACCTACTTTTGGGCGGTAAGGGCATGAATATAAGTAATATTTAAGCATTTATTCATTGCTATCATCTAATAATTATATAATAACATATGACTAAAGTTAAATTATTAGATACTATATAGACACTATACGTTGCTTTTTTTGATGTAAAAACATTAATGTGGCTTAACCCGGCTGCGGGGGCATTTTACACTCTGCCGGCGGCTGACGGCTCCCGGAATGAGTGAGTCCTTGAGGGCAGGCTTTCTCGGCTTATAGGGGTTGAAGGCGCCTGCAGGTGGTTTTGGAAGATCCCTGGCCAATGATTTAGGGAAGAAAGTCTTAAGACTTGCAGCTTGACGGCTGACAGGCAAGCTTCCAAAAGACCAAATTATGGATATACCTATATGGTGGAGGGTTGGATACGCCCATAGATATTTGATCCCGCTTCTGGGTGTATCAAGAGGCTTGTCCCGTATACTCTTGTCAGTCTCTCCCACAGAAGGCTCTACTGCCGCGAACGGATACTTCTGTAATTATCCGCAAGGATAGAAAAACAAACAGAAACTACAATAAATCCCAAAGTATTCACCTGTTATCCCGGCTTTTATAGGATGCAGGAATTAAAGGGTTATAATTCTATTCAAATACAGCCTGCACTTGACCATTCATGAAAACGCCGACTCCGATATTGACTGCTTTCTTGCCGACCTGCCGATACTGTTTATCGTACTCTTTTTCTTTGATCGTTTTAAGAGCCTCCTTAGCCAGCCATTTTAGCCTCGTTTCAGCTTTTCTGGCCGGATCGTGAGAGTATTTAAGTTCTATAACCACCCTGACATCTGTGTTCATTCTCACCAATATGCCCAGATATCCGCCGGAACCGGTGCCTTCCGGTTTTACGTCTAACGGAGGCGACTTTAACCAGCAAATTAGCCGACACTGAAAGCTGGGTCTGTTTAAGATTGTTCGGATTCAAAAATTGTTATGGACGGTGTGTTTTGTCTTAAATTATTCTAATTTCCTTTCAAGATTTTAGTGATCTATAATGGCGGCTGTGGAGGCAGGCTTCATAGCTAAAGAATTTAAATTTACTGGCGCCGAACTTGGACGGTGTAAGAATTTTATAAGCGATTTCAATGACTTAGTAACTTCTAAATTGATGGATAAAGGCGCCTCAGTTTGATCCGACGGTCAGCCGGGCGTCCGGACGATCAAAAAACTCATGGCCGGTTCAGTATGATAATAAGCGCCAGCCGCCGGACTGATATTCCAGCCCTGTATCCAAAGTGGCTCTGTAACCGCCTGGAGGAGGGCTATGTCCTGGTTCCTTACCCGCGAAACAGCCGCCGGTTTATGAAGCTGACATTAGATCCCAAAAAAGTAGACTGCCTGGTCTTCTGGACAAAAAATCCGGGGCCTTTGACCGGCTATTTAGACCGGATTGATGATCTGGGCTATAAGTACTATTTTGAATTTACGTTAACCCCCTATGACCGGGATTTGGAGCCCAGTCTCCAGCCTAAGGAAGACCTTCTGACCGCTTTTATCAGCTTAAGCCGGCGGCTGGGTCCCCGGCGGGTCGACTTTCGCTATGATCCTATTATTGTCAGTTCCAATTATTCCGTAGGTTATCATCTGGATAATTTTGCCCGTTTTGTTTCGGCCCTGGCCGGAAGTACCGAACGGGTCATCATCAGCTTTGTTGATCAGTACCGCCATGTCCGGGCTTTTTCAGGCGGAACAGAAGAGCAGAAACTTTGTCTGGCTCAGGGTTTTGGCCGGATTGGAGCGGAATATAAAATGCCTGTCTATACCTGCGCCGAAAAAATAGATCTTTCGCCTTACGGTATAGAGCACGCCTCATGTATTGACCGCACCAAGATTGAGTCCATTTTGGGCTATAAAATTGCGGCTTCCAAAGATCCTGGCCAGAGAGCCGACTGCGGCTGTATTGAAAGCCTGGATATCGGGGCCTACAATACCTGTTCCCATCTGTGTTCTTACTGTTACGCCACGACCCGGAAGAATCCATCTGTCAGAACGGACGATCAGGATAATGAGGCTCCGTCCCTGTCCGGCTTTCCCCGGCCGGATGATCAGATAGTTGCCAAAGAGTTCAAGTCTTTAAGAATTCTGCTCTAACTTGACTGCCCCAATGACGAGGTGTTTACGGTGCCTTATTTCAGATACAGCCGAAAAGAGACAGATTACCTGAAGGCCCGGGACCCTCGGCTGGGGGCTTATATTGACCGGATAGGGAAGATAAAGCGTCAGATTGACCCTGATTTGTTTTCGGCTTTAATTAACGCCGTTATCGGCCAGCAGATATCTGCCAAAGCCCATAAGACGGTTTGGGCCAGGTTTTTAGAGCTGTCAGGCCAGGTTACCCCGGAAAACGTCACCAAAATTGGCCTGAATGACATCCAGGCCTGCGGTCTTACCTTTAAAAAGGCCGGTTACATTAAAGAAGCCGCCGAGAGGATTTTTAGAGGGGATGTCAGTCTTCAGGCCCTAAAGAAGATGCCTGACAGCGAGGTCATAACAAGTCTTATAAAGCTGCCGGGTCTGGGGGTCTGGACTGCGGAGATGCTGCTGATCTTTTCCTTAAAAAGGCCTGATATTTTCAGCTACGACGATTTAGCTGTCCGTAAAGGGCTTAAAATTGTCCACGGACTTAAGACTCAGGAAGGTCATATTGAAAGTTATATAGCCCGGCCGGTTTTTGAAGAATACAGGCAACTTTATTCCCCCCACGGGTCAGTGGCCTCTTTATATCTCTGGGCTGTGGCCGGAGGGGCCGGGCGGGGTTAGGCAGACGTTTTAAGTATTTATCCGGTAAATCTAGTTTTTCAAGGAAGAGATCGCGTTTTGCAGGTCCATTATCTGGCTGTCATTAAGTAAGCTCTTTAACTCGGGAGTATCAAGCATCAGACCGTAAACCTCGGCCGCTTCGGTTTTTTGCCCTTCTTTGGCCAGCAGCCGGGCTTTATAGTTCAGGGCGGCGATGGTAAAACGGCCCTGTTCTGTATCAGTCTGGCCCAGAGGGTTTTCAATAAGACGATCCAGTTCAGCCACTAAGGCCGTAATATCATTCCGTTCTTCCAAATATTTAAGCCACAGACTTAAGTACCGGCGGTAAGTAGTCAGGTCCGTCTGGGCCGTAAGATTACTTATAACTGGGATAATGCGCTCTTCAAATTCCGGCAGGCGGGCTAAAAATTTATAAGCCGAAAGCTCCAGCCGCAGAGCTTCGGGGGTCGGTTCGGTCTTAGAAAGCGGCTCCGGACCGCTCGGGGTTTCCGGTTTCTGGGGCTGGGATTTCCCGGTCCGGCCTTGTGGGATCTGACTTTTTAAATAAGCTATTTCCGCATCTTTTTCCGGAAAAGCTTTTTCGGCGTTTCTCAAAACTCTCTGGGCCAGCCGCAGGTAGTTCTGGCTGTCTTTCTGTCGGCCCCGGTTTTTCAGAAGAACAGATAACCGGAGGTAAAGTCTGGCCACAGCCGGATAAGTTTCCAGTTCCCGCCGGGGCACTTTTTTGGCCAGTTTAGTCTGCACGGCCACCAGTTCCAGTTCCGCCTCCTCAATAATCCGGCCCTGCTTTAAGATGGCCTCGGCTAAGAAAATAGTCTGGTTGACGGCCAAAGAGATGTCCAAAGGATCTGGCCGGCCGACTTTATCAGACTGGCTCGCCAAGTTGTCCCTTAAAACCGCCTCGCATTCGGCCCAGCGGCCCAAAATCCCCAAAAGCTGAGCCTGACGGATTTTTATCTCCCGGATCAGGGCCGTATCCGGTACCCAGACGGTCAGTTTTTGGAGAATTTCCAGAGCCTCGGCCGGTTTTTCGTCTTGGGCGAAATTTTGAGCCAGTTCCAGGCAGAGAGTTATATACCTGACCGGATCGTTTATATCTGGAGGCGCCATGGGCGTCGGTTTTTCTCCCGGCGTCTTTTGCCCGTTTCTTTGACTGATTAAAGCCTCAGTCAAGTCTCCCAGAATCGGGGACATGGGGCTGTGCGTTTTAAGTTCCTCCCACAGAGAAAAACCTATGGCGTAATCCAGGGGCAGGGGGGCGGGCGCTTGGTCCTTAAGAACTGCGGCTGCGCCCTGGGAAAGGTTGCCGGCCGCCGGGGCCTTGGCCGGAACGTTTTGGGGCTCGGCTGCGGCCGGCAAATCGGGGGCAGGTGAAGCTAAAGCGGCCAGTTCGCCTAAATCCGTCAGCTCATCCAGGCGGCCGTCTAAGGAGTAGGCCAGGGCCAGTAAGTGCAGTCCGTCAACTATGATTGGATCGTCTTTTTTGAGGCCGTGGTTTAAGGCCCCCAGGATGGACTCTTTTAAAAGTCTCCCGGCTTGGGAATTGTCTTTAATGGCCATGAGGGCTGAGGCCAGAATGTTGGCGGCTGAGACCGTTTCCCGGCTTACGGGGCCCAGATATTTTTTTCTTAAGTCATATGCTTTCAAAGCATTCTGGTAAGAAAACGAAAAATCACTCAACTGAAATAAAGTCAGACTCAAACCGGCCGCATCCCGGGCCGCAGAAAGCTCTTCGGTCCGGCCGTCCGGCTTGCGGATTAAAGCTTTTCGGTATTTCTGGGCTGCCAGAGAATAATTTCTTTCCCTTAAATGGGCAGCTGCGGTCAAAGAACATAGGGCCGGAAGATCGGGACGGCTCAATTCCAGACTCTCAAAGCTTTTTATGGCTTCGGGGTAATTTTTCTTATTGTAGGCTGAGGCTCCGTTAATTAAAGTCTGACTTAAAGGCGTTTTTGGCGGCAAAAGGAGTATAGGTGGAGGGCCGGGGAAATTTTCCTCGGCCCGGATGTAGACAGTCAGTTGGTCGATTAAGCTTAAAAACTCTTGTTCCTGAGCCTTCCGGTTTTGGTTGTGGGACCAGAAGCCGTAGGACAAGGCTATCAGGCCGGCCGCAATGCCCCCCAATAATTTGGTCAGTTTAGAGCCCAGACGCATATTCAGGCTTTTAATCCCGGAAAAAGGCTCGGTTCGGGATTGCGGAGGACAGTGTCTTTTTTAAAGTTAACATCATCCTGCTCAGGCCAGGACAGAGAAAAATGCAGACCCCTCGATTCCCGCCGTAAGGTGGCTGACCTGATAATGAGATCGGCCACGGCGGCAATGTTTCTCACTTCCACCAAGTCGGCGTCCACCTCAAAGTTCCGGAAAAAATCATCAATCTCGCTTTTGACCAGAGCAAGACGCTTGGCGGCCATGTGCAGTCTCTGGTCGGAACGGACAATGCCGACGTAATTCCACATAAAGCGCCGGATTTCATCCCAGGACTGGGTAATCAAAACCGCCTCAGCCGGCGCGTGGCCTAACTTGCCGCTGGGCCAGGGGTTGACCGGTTCTTTTAAAGCCGGATGGGAGGTGGTCTTAACTTCATTGACCGCAGCTTTAAAAGCCCGATCGGCCATCACTAAAGCTTCCAGTAAACTGTTAGAAGCTAATCGGTTAGCCCCGTGCAGTCCGGTGGCCGCCACTTCGCCGATGGCGTAAAGTCCGGGGCGTGTCGTCCGGCCGTCTAAATCAACCAGCAGTCCGCCGCACTGGTAATGGGCCGCCGGCACGACCGGAATGGGCTGCCGGGTAATGTCCAGACCCAGGGACAGACAGGTGGAGTAGATTTTAGGGAAACGGTCTTTGATAAATTCGGCCGGCCGATGAGTAATGTCCAAAAAGACATTGTCGGCTCCGGATCTCTTCATCTCCGAATCAATGGCCAGAGCCACCACATCCCGGCAGGCCAGATCGCCCTGGGGATGATTTTTCATGATGGGCGCTCCTTCGGTGTTAATGAGCCGGCCGCCTTCGCCCCGGACCGCTTCGGAGATTAAAAAATTATGTAGTTGGGGATGAAAAAGACAGGTCGGATGGAACTGGACAAACTCCAGGTTAGCCACCTCCGCTCCGGCCCGCCAGCCCATGGCCAGACCGTCGCCGGAAGCCCCGTCGGGATTGGTGGTGTAGAGATAGACTTTTCCCGAGCCCCCGGTGGCCATGATAACGACTTTGGCGGTCATGGCCGCTACATCTCCCTTAAGAATATCTAAGACCCAGGCTCCGGTGACTCTCATCTGACCGCTCAAATCCTTCTCTGGCAAGAGATCCAAAGCCAGATAATGGTCAAAAACCTGGATATTGGGGTGTTCCAACGCTCTTTCGGCCAGGACTTTTTGAACAGTCTGGCCAGTCATGTCTTTGGCGTGGATAATGCGGCGGTGACTGTGGCCGCCTTCCCGGCCCAATTCCGGCCTGTCGGGATGATCGATTTGGGCGGTGAAAGGAATACCCAGATCTTTCAGTTCCATAATCATCCGTGGTCCGGCTTCGACCACGGCCTGAACTGTTTCCAGGCGGGATAAGCCGCCGCCGGACTCAAGAGTATCTTTAATGTGGTATTCCAAAAGATCGTCCGGGGCCATGACTGCAGCAATACCGCCCTGTGCCAGGTTAGTATTGGTGTCGGTGATCCCTTTTTTGGCCACAATGCCGACCGTACCGTGATGGGCCGCTTTAAGGGCAAAACTTAGTCCGGCAATGCCGGAACCTATGACTAAATAGTCAAACTTGATAATCATTGGCCCCTACCTCCGTATATGAAGGTGAAAAGACCCGGAAGCCCCCTTTGGTCAGAGTTTGGGGATCAAAAATTCCAGGAGGGCTTTTTGTACGTGGAGGCGGTTTTCCGCTTCCTCAAAAACTAAAGAAGCGGGACTTTCAATCACGTCCTGGGTTACTTCTTCCCCCACATGAGCCGGCAGACAGTGCATGAAGATAGCCTCAGGCAAGGCTAATTTCATTAATTCCGAGGTGACTTTATAGTCTTTGAAATCAATGAGTCTCTGAGCTGTCTCTTTTTCCTGGCCCATGGAGGAAAAAACATCGGTGTTGACGGCTCTGGTTCCGGGTACGGCTTCGGCCGGAGTTTTAAAAAACTTAATTTTTTTGTTTATACTCTGAGCCCTGCTGCTGATGTTTTTATCCGGCTCATAACCAGGCGGGCAGGCTAAATGAAGGCCGAAGCCCAGCACACAGGCCGCTTCAATCCAGGTATTGGCCATGTTGTGCCCATCACCGATCCAGGAGACGATCTGATCTTCCAGCTTTTCCTCCGGGCTCAGGGTTTCAGTTAAAGTAAAAATGTCCGTGGCTACCTGGCAGGGGTGCTGTTCGTCCGTCAGGCCGTTAATTATAGGAACTGTCGAGAACTCTGCCAGATCGGTCAGCTCTTTTTCCTCATAAGTCCGGATGACCAGACCGGCCAGGTACCTGGACAGGACCCGGGCCGTATGGGAAGGAGTTTCGCCCCGGGAGATCTGACTTTCGCCGGAACTTAAAACGACCGGATGCCCGCCCAGCTCATTTATGGCGCACTCAAAGCTGACCCGCGTCCGGGTGGAGTTTTTGTTGAAGACCATACCCACCGAGCGTCCGTTTAAGTGATGACAGAGATAATGCCCCTGGCGTCGGGCGATTTTAAGCTCTTTGGCCCGTTTGAATAAGACCTTATACTCGGCCCCGGTCAGATCCTTGAAAGTAATATAGTGTCTCATAGCGTTTTCCGATTTAAGTCAGTTTGGTTATATTATTTCTTCTCAAGAGCCTTTTGTAAAGCTTCAATCAAAAGATCAATCTCAGAAGCGGAAACGGTCAGGGGCGGCACAAACCGCAGGACTTCCGCTCCGGCCGCATTGACCAGAAAACCCAGGTCCCTGAGAGTTTCGGTGACCGGACCGGCCGGACGGGCTAAGACAACCCCCAGCATGAGGCCTAAGCCCCGGACCTCTTTAATATCCCCGGGCATTTTGGCTTTCAGGTCATTAAAGCGGCTTTTAAAATAGTCCCCTGTTGTGGCCACCTGGGCAATGAAAGCCGGGTCCAAAAGTTTTTTAGCCAGCTCCAGACTGACGGCCATGGCCAGAGGAGCCCCGCCGACAGTCGTGGAATGGGTGCCGGGCGATAAAGCCCCGGACGGCTCCTCAGCCGAAAGTAACGCGCCCACCGGATAGCCCGAGCCTAAAGCTTTGCCCAGAGTCATGATGTCCGGCGCAATATCAAAATGCCGGAAGGCAAAATCCCGGCCGGTTCTGGCTAAACCGGTCTGGATTTCATCCAGGATTAATAGGATGCCTTTCTTTTGGCAAAGCTCCCGGACGGCTTTAAAATAACCGGCCGGCGGCGGACAGACTCCTCCTTCTCCCTGGATAGGCTCAAGCAATACGGCGCAGACGCTGTCGTCGGCCGCCTCTGTCAGAGCTGAAATATCCCCGAAAGGCACAAACTTGAAGTCCGGCAGCATGGGTTCAAAACCCTTATGAAACCTGGTCTGTCCGGTGGCCGAGATAGCCCCCATGGTCCGGCCGTGGAAAGAATTAAGAGCAGAGATTATGACGTGGTGCCCCGGACCGCGCTTATCAAAGGCGTATTTTCTGGCCATTTTGATGGCCCCTTCATTGGCTTCGGCCCCGGAGTTGCAGAAGAAAGCCTTAGACAGGCCGGAGGCGCGGGTCAGAAATTCGGCCAACAGGACCAGAGGCTCGTTGTAAAAAAGGTTCGAGACATGGATTAAAGTCTTAGCCTGATTATGAATGGTTTCGGCCATAAAATCCGGGCAGTGGCCAAAAGCGCAGGTGGCAATTCCGGCGATGAAGTCATAATACTGCCGGCCTTCCGAGTCCCAGACTTTTGTGCCTTCCCCTTTGACTAAATTCAAAGGGATCCGGGTGACGTTTCCGAGCAGGTGTTTTTCGGCTAAGAGCATTAATTCTTTTATTGATAAAGTCATCCGCACATCGGCGCAGAAACCCCGGCTGAAAGACTGGGGAGGAACGCCGCCTCCTTATGTTAAATACCCTTACGGGTGAAAACAGGACCCTCCGGGTCGCTGCCATCTTAAATGCTTTTCTTCTGACTCAGGTCCAGGCTGGTCTCAAGCCTGCTCGCGGCTTGCCTGCAGCCGAAGACTTCCAGAGGGCGGATCCTGTGAAGCCTCCCGTCACGGGTTTAAACCTGCGGAAAACGCAGCGGACCGTCTGCCGCTTGCCCTGAACAATCCAGGGCTCAGGCCTGGGGGTGATTGACCGGGAGAAAGGCTTATCGGTTCTTTTAGTTCTTCAAATATAGCCTTCACCTTGCCTTTAAGAAAAACGCCCGCGCCGATATCGGCCACTTTCTGACCGGTTTGCTTGTACTGCTTGTCATATTCTTTATCTTTGATTGTTTGCAGGGCCTCTTCGGCCAACGAATCAAGGGCGGCCGCAGCCTTTCGAGCCGGATCGTGAGAATATTTCAGTTCATAACTGCCCGGACGTCTTAGTTCGTTTTCACTAATTAGGTGAAACTGCGGCCTGCCCGGTCGCCGAAATGTTTAAGGCGCCGATCAGAGCGGCCTTATTTTCATGCCGACTTTAAGACCTTTGAATTCAGCCCCGGGTTTTTGAAAAGCGTCTTATCTCTCTTATCCACGGCCCTAAGGTCAAGGAGTTTTACAGTGCTTAATACCTATGGCCGGCTCTGAACAGTTTTTCACAGCCCAGAGAGTATTTTTGGCTCCGGGAGAGTGTTTTTAAATATTATATCACAGAGTTTTAAAAAGGCCGGAAAACTGCTGAACATGGCTCTTTATAGCGGCTCGGCTGACCGAATTTAAGTTGCCCAGAACTTTTACCCTGGCCGGTTAGTCAGGGGCCACTTCCGTGCCGTAGCCCCGGTCGGTTAAAAGTTCCAGCAGAACGGCGTGGTGAACCCGTCCGTCGATGATGGCCGCTCCCCGGCAGCCGCCGGCCAGAGCCATCAGGCATGAGGAAAGTTTGGGCAGCATCCCGCCGGAGATGGCCCCTTTTGTCTCCAGAGCCCGGATGTCTTTTTCGGTTAAACGGGTGACGAGTTTTTGCTCCCCGTCTAAAACCCCGGGCACATCGGTCAGGAGTATTAACCGGGCTGCTTTTAAAGCCACAGCCACGGCGGCGGCGGCCGTATCGGCATTAATATTGTAACTCTGGCCGGAACTGTCGACTCCGACCGGCGAGATGACCGGAATTATCCCGCCTCCTATCAGATGCTTTAAAAGATAATTATCGACCTCAACCGGTTCGCCCACGAGGCCGATGTCCACGGGCTCGGCTGATTCGGTCGGCCGGACTTTCTTCTTTTCGGCTTTGATTAAAAAGCCGTCCTGACCGGTTAAAGCCAGAGCTTTGGCTCCGGCTAAAGTCAGACGGCCGGCTATGTCTTTTCCGATATGACCGCCTAAAACCATACGGACGACTTCCAGGGTCTGTTCGTCTGTGTAGCGGTGACCGGCCACAAACTTCGACTCCAGGTTCAGACGGGCCAGAAGATCGTTTATCTGAGGGCCGCCGCCGTGAACCACGACCGGATTAATGCCCACAAATTTAAGGAGGGCCACGTCCTGAGCCAGGGCTTTCTGCAAAGAAGGTTCGACCATGGCGTGGCCGCCGTATTTGATAACTACTGTGGCCCCCTGATAAGCCCGGATATAAGGCAGGGCTTCCATTAGGATTGAGGCCCAAAGTTCATCGGAGACCGGGGACTGGCCCCGGCCGGGTCCCCTGTTTTTGTGGTCATTGGCGCATGTCATCTGAATTTCAGGCGCAGAACCGCCGGCCGAAAGGCCGGGAAAAACGCCGCCTCCTTAAGTTAGTTTAAATTCCTACGAAAGCCCCACTGCAGCGTCAAATTTCCGCAGTGAATTAAATGGCTTTCATGAGGAGAGGTGAAATCGGGGTGTCTCCGGATACATTTCATGACTGTCAGAAGCGGAGTGTCCGTCTGCTCTCTGAAACAGGCGGTCATATTCTTGGGCAGCGGCGGTCTCCGGCCCGTTAAATGAACCGAAAGTCAGGATTGCCTCCGGCCGGCTTTTCAGTGCAGCAGCTCAGATCTGGTCTCCTGTTTGGCACCCAAATACTCTTTAGGTCTTCGGCTTGCATCTTCCGGGTCAGCCGTAACTTGTGAACCTGGTTAACAGGGACCCCCGCCCACCGGCAGGCGAAACTAGAGGCGTCTTTTCCGGACAACAACACCGAATACCTTACCAGCGCGGACGGCCTTCGGGACCTAAAGTCTACAGGATACTGGATCTTGACCTGTTGAATTTGGCCGGCCCGGACCGCAAAAATAGGAAGCCCGGTCTTCTGCAGAAGATTGAACTCCGTCTGATAGGTCACGTTGCCCGCCTCCCCATCCTGGAGAGGCTTAGGCCTTTTGAAGAGTCTTATCCATAAGCTCCGGCTTCCGTATTAAAAAAATTTTGAGATCCCGATCCGCCCTTTGCCGATGGCTTTCAGGGCAGAGCCCAAGAAAAAGACATAAGCGTGTTTATCAGAACACAGAACCAGAAGCGGCCGATGTATCATGTCAGAAAACCTAAAATACGAATCTTTTAATAAATATCCGCAGGCTGAAAACGACGGGCAATGTCAGGCCGCCTGCAGGAATTTCATGTCAGCGCAGAGTCCCGGTCAGTCTCAAACCTGCCCCTGGCTTGTCTTGAGCCTCAGGCTTCAAAGGCCGGAGCTTTTGAAGCCTGAGGCCGCCGGTCTTAACCTGCGGAAAACGGAGAGGACTGATTGCCGTTTCCCCTGGTCAGTCCAGGGCTATTAAAAGCCCCCTGCTTCAGCTTAGGGGAGATTGGGGAAGCGTTCTTATAAAATATACCTGGTCAGATCAGTATTTTCGACCATGTCGGCCAGACGTTCCCGGACATATTCGGCCGTAATGGTAAATTTGGCCGGAGAAATTTCCGGCGCATCAAAGGAGATATTGTCCAGTAAACTCTCCATAATAGTAGACAGACGCCTGGCTCCGATATTTTCCTGCTTTTCATTGACCCGGAAGGCCATAGCCGCCAGTTCTTCCACCGCCTCGGAGGTAAAATCCAGTTCAATATTCTCCGTGGCCAGGAGCTTTTTGTACTGGATAGTCAGAGCGTTCTGTGGTTCAGTCAGGATGCGGATGAAGTCTTCTTTGGATAAAGAAGTCAGTTCCACCCTGATGGGAAATCGGCCCTGAAGCTCGGGAATGAGGTCACTGGGTTTGGAGACATGGAAAGCTCCGGCGGCGATGAACAGGATGTGATCTGTTTTGACCGGTCCGTGTTTAGTCGGTACCGAGGAGCCCTCGACTAAAGGCAGCAAGTCTCTCTGAACTCCTTCCCGACTGATATCGGGACCGTTTTTATGGCTCGGTCCGGCCACTTTGTCAATTTCATCAATGAATATAAGGCCGTACTGCTCGACTCTGGCCCGGGCATCCTGGACAACTTTTTCCATGTCCACCAGTCTTGAGGCCTCTTCCTGGGTCAGGACAGTCTGGGCCTCTTTGACTTTGACCCGCCGGCGATGGCTTTTTTTGGGAAAAATCTGACTCATAGCGTCGTTCAGGTTTTTTTCCATCTCGTCTAAGCCAATGTTGGTAAAGATCCGGGCAATGGGGGGGTTGGTGGATTGCTCCACTTCCAGGTCAACCATGCGATTGTCCAGTTTTCCGTCCCGGAGCATCTTCCGAAGTTTTAAGCGGGTCTGAGACATTGTCCTTTTGGCCGGCGGGTCGGACTCCTCTTCCTGACCAAAAAGCAAATCACCGTTTTTAAAGCCAGGCAAGAGCAGATCTAAGATCCTTTCTTCTGCCATTTCAGCGGCCTTGGCGGCCAGGCGCTCTTTTTCCTCAGCCTGAACCATGGTTACGGCCAGATCCATCAGCTCCCGGATCATGGACTCCACATCCCGGCCAACATAACCCACTTCCGTATATTTGGAAGCTTCCACCTTAATAAAAGGCGAACGGGTCAGTTTAGCCAGACGTCGGGCGATTTCCGTTTTGCCTACTCCGGTGGGCCCGATCATGATGATGTTTTTAGGCGCGATCTCGTCGCGGAATTCCTCCGGCACCATCAGTCGGCGCCAGCGGTTTCTCAGGGCTATGGCCACGGCTCTTTTGGCCTGGCCCTGGCCGATGATGTAGCGATCGAGTTCGGTTACGATTTGTTTTGGAGTCAGAGAAAGAGACTCGGTGTGTTTGGTTAACTCGGTTTTGGAATCTTTGCTCATGTAGTTTGTCTTCCGGTTTCTCATTAAAGGCTGAGATTTTAGGCCTTCTGGTCAGACTGAGTGGTTTTTAAAACTTCCACCAGGATATTGTGATTGGTAAAAATACAGATTTGGCCGGCGATTTTCAAGCTCTCTTCGGCAATATAAGGAGCCGACCGGTCCGGAGCCACCTGAATCATGGCCCTGGCGGCGGCTAAGGCATAAGTTCCCCCGGAGCCGATAGCCAGAACTTGATCGTCGGGCTCCAGCACATCGCCGGAGCCGGTAATTAAAAGGCTGACTTGGCTGTCGGCGGCCAGAAGCAGGGCCTCAAGACGCCTTAGGCTGCGGTCGGTGCGCCAGTCTTTGGCCAGTTCCACTGCGGCCCGTGTCAGCTGGCCGGAGTATTTCGAGAGCTGATCTTCAAACCTCTCCAGAATAGTTAAGGCGTCGGCCGTAGCCCCGGCAAACCCGCAGATGATCTTGTCATGATGGAGGCGCCTGACTTTGCGGGCTGTGCCTTTCAGGACAGTGTTGCCTAAAGTGACCTGACCGTCGCCGGCTACGGCCACCTCCCCGTTATGCCTTACCATAACTATGGTGGTGCCTCTAAACTGTTCCATGGACTTTATCTCCTGAAAAATTACCGAATAAATTAACTAAGCACTAACCGGATTAGTACTAAAATCCGTCCCGGCGCTATCTTATTGGGCTAGTCTAATTGGCTCTAGGATGAGCCTGATAGGCCTTTTTTAAAGCCTCAAGATCCAAATGGGTGTAACGCTGGGTGGCTTCCAGACTCTTATGGCCCAGCATCTCCTGAATGGCCTTTAAATCCGCTCCGCTGCCCAGCAAATGGGTCGCAAAACTGTGGCGTAGGCTGTGGGGATGATAGGTCATGTCCAGACCGGCCAAAGTTAGCCTTTTATCCAGAATCCTTCTGACTTCCCTGGCATCCAGCCGGCCCCCCTCGCAGCCTAGAAAAAGGGCTTTCTGTCCGGCAGCAGCTCCGGATTCCGGAAATATGCCCCTGATTTTGAGCCAGTATTTAAGAGCCAGAGCGGCCGGAACGCCCATAGGGACTATTCGCCCCTTACCGCCTTTGCCTTTCAGAATCTGAACCTGGCGTCTTGATAAATCCAGGTCGCCTATATTTAAGGCCACCAGTTCGCCGACCCTGAGACCTGATGAGTAAAGAAGCTCCAACACAGCCTGATCTCTTTTTTTTGTGTTCTGGGCTTTAATATCCCCAGTGGGAACATCTTCTAAACTATTGTCCAGTAAGTCCATAATTTCCCGGGGCGTTAAAAATATGGGTTTCTTCTGGGGCAGTTTGGGGCTTTTAACGGCTGACACCGGATTGGTTTTGATTAAATCCAGGTAGGTTAAATAGGAATAAAAGCCTTTTAACGCCGACAGTGTTCTGGCAATGGAAGCATTGTCCCTGGTGGCTCTAAGTGCAAAAGTAAAAGCCCGGACATGGGCGGGCTGAACGGTTAAAAATGATTTTTGGCCTAAGAACTGACCGAATCTTAACAGATCAGAACCGTAAGCCCGAAGGGTATGTTCCGATCGTCCCCTGGTGCCGTCCAAATAGGCAAGATATTTATCCAGAAGCAGCCGGTTTTCGGAAAACAGAGCCGAATCCAAAGGCTCCGATTCCGTTTCAGCTGAGGATTGGGTGCCGATGGGTGTAGAGCCGGTCATCTAATACCAGTTGCCGAGCCCGATGGCTGGCCGGGCAGACTGCCAGTGGGCCTAAAAGATTGGCTGTCATTTCCTGCGGCCGACCCTGGGGAATGGTGACAATGGAAAACAGGGTTATCTCGTTAGACTCAGCCATGAGTTCGTTCCTGAGCCCTTCAGGGAGCGCCGGACGGTAGTCGGGTTTGAAGATTAAAGGGTCCAATAGCACCAGTGCCAAAGTTGGATCGTCTATTGATTGCAGCCAATAAAAGGGGGCATCATTGGGCCTTTGGATTAGCACATAGCCGTGCAGCTCGGGAAACCCGATTATGCCGCCGACCACGTGCAGAACCGATTCCTCGGAAAATTCCATGTCGCCAAATCTGTCAGTTGAGATTTTTATCATAGATAAAATGTGCGCCCAAAAGGCTAAACCTTGGGTTTTAGATTGTCCGGAATGGCCTCCCAAAGGCGGGCCGCTTTTTCCAGATCAGAGGTAGCCGTAGCCCTGGACCTGATATTCTGCTCCTGGATTCTTAAGAAAACTTCCTCGCGGTGAACGGCCCACTCCATGGGCGCACTGATCCCCAGGCGGACCTGGTGGCCTTTGACTTCCACCACCTGAACCTTAATACTGTCGCCTATGGTAACAGTTTCGCCTATTTTGCGGGTTAAAATCAGCACCTATGGATTGACCTTTTTCTCCCGGACAACCAAAAAAGGTCCGGGAACAATTTTTAGAATATTACACGCTTTGGTAGCTTAAAACAAGCGGCCGACTGATTTAGGCTCTTACTGTGGATAAGAAGCTTTAGAAAAACCTAAAATAGCTAGTTAAGCAAACCTGAAGATAACAAATTTATAGGGGAAATATGAAAATTTAATATTATTTTAAGAAATACTCTTGCCGGCCATATTTTTTCTGCTATACTGAAACATATCGGTAAGGTGCGTTGTTTAAGGAGATACTATGTCCCTAATAAGTGCCATGTATCCGTCAGTAACGGCCCTGAACGCTTTCGGCCTCGGAACTCAGGTCATAGCCAATAATCTGGCCAATGCGGCTACGGACGGGTTTAAGACCAGCCGGACAACATATGCCGAAAGACCCCGCTACAGCGGAGTGGGGGCTGCGGTCCAGAAAATGGAGAGCCCCCCTGGGGCTCTGCGCCCGGTCGAAGGCCTGCCCGAGGGCCGGGGCCGGGGAGTTGTTCAGGGATTTCTGGAGACTTCCAATACAGATGTGGCTCTGGAAATGATCGGCCTGATCCTTCACAGCCGGGCCTATCAGGCTAATACAAAACCGGTGTCCGCAGTCAATGATATGCTGGGAACGATCATAAATGTAAAGGTTTAGTTAAAGACTTTAAACCTGATCATAAGCTTTCGGCAGCAGTAACCGGCGGCCGGCCTCTCCTAAAAAACCTCAACCAAAATCTTAAATATTCATAGTCCGGCTTTACAAATTATTTCAAGTGCCTTTTCATTTTCCTTGTAATTTCAACAGGAAAATTCTTTTATTTTGCAGGCAAACAATTATTTAGTGTACGGGCCCTAAATAGCGTGCTATTATTAAATAGCTATTTTTATTTAATTAAACTGCTTATTTTGTATTAAATTAGTAAAACATATATTGTTTAACAAAATTAGTAACTATTAGTTTAAATTATTATGTTAAAAATAATTCTAATAAAGTAAAATAATTATATATTACCATTTAAAAATATATAAATTAACTATAAATAATCAGACTATAGGCACATAATCTAACTGAAATACATTTAGAAAAATTTCTATTATTTATAATTTTATGCTTATAACAAAATAATTATATTTGCTATAGTGGCATAAATAAACTTAAATATAAGTAAATAAGAATTATTGGCATTAATTAAACTCTAATAAGGATATTTTGGCGTAATTATCTGAAAATTCGGCGGAGGCTCCTGCTTGGAGGCGAGAATCTATGTCCGCTCTGCATAGGCATTACCCAAAAGTCGAGATGTCAAGAAAAAGATACAAGCTCTTCTGCTCCCCTGAGAACCAATAGAATCAATTTCGGAACAATATGAGACAGATGAAGGTATCCATATGTTATGAGATTACGAGATCAGCATTTATTTTCAATATGATGAAATAATTGATCTCTGCCGATCTAAATCTTAAAAAACCAAATTGCCTCCCGCCAGACGCTAATACCAAAACGAGCAGCATCTATTTTCAAATATCCCAATGATGCCTCGAAGTAAGTTTTTTAAGATTTCGTTACAGTGACTGCCTATAAACGGTTCCTCCAAGCCGGAAGCAAAAGACTGGCCCAAGACTAAAAGAGGCGGATGGCTCCAAAGGTCAATCCTCCTTCACTCCGCATTTCCAGGCCGTGACGGCTCTTCTTTATCGCTTATGACGATCCCTAGAAGATGCGGCTGGCTGTACTGGTTGGCGCACCCATTCTCCAGTATCCGGTCAAAAGCTTTCCGGGCCAAAGGAGTGTCACGTCGTCCTTGCCGGATATTTTAAGTTCCATCACCCAGACCCGGCCCAAATAGGTACCCGCCAGATCAGACCGGCTGCGGTGAGACCGTGAACTTCGGCCTTGGCGTCCAGACCGGCCCCCCGGAGAAACGTATAAAAGGAAGAGCTATAAAGCAATTCGCCGAAATCCAATCCCCTGAGGCGCCGCTTAGTCCTCTTATCGGCCGCATCGTACTCGTCAAAGGTAATTGAGGCCGGAATTTCGTTGAATTCCCGGATCACGCCGGGGGCGTCGCCTTCGCCCGGGCCGCCAGCAAACTCTCTTTGACCTCCACCGTCGTCCCCTCGTAGCCGAAAAATCTGCTCATTAAAAGTCAGGACATGGATTCGAGGACTTCGCGGTTTGGATAATCCAGGGTGAAATCGTCCGGGGATCTGCCCGGCCGCAGACTTAGGCAGCCGGATTGATAAAGAAAGCTCTCCGGAGAGGCCTGAGCGAGTTCACCCGGGCTGTCAGCAAAATTCCGGGTGACCGGCAGACACCGGAACTCCTACACCGTCAGGCTTTTGCCCTTGATGTATCGGGCCAGATATTGCGAAGCCCCAGTTTCGAACCAATAATTTTTAAATATTACCTCTGCATTTAATTCTGAGAATGCTGTAGTACCGTTTCAATTACAGGTTTTGAGCTAATTCTCTTAGAGTTTCGTACCGTGGTAATATCTGTTTTTATGGAGGAATTTATGGGAGACCAATTGAAAACTCTGCCTATCGGTCTTCAGAACTTCGAAAAAATAATCTGTCGCGGGAGCCTTTACGTGGACAAAACGGCTTATTATTACCCCGGCGGATAATTACGATAATATCTTTCTTCATTGATTTTACCTTATGATGATTTGTTTGTATTATCCTGGCGGATAATTATGAGAATCTATTTATTCTTCGGTCTCACCTTGACTCTCGCGTATTTAATTTTATCATGGTCAAAATTATCCGCCGGAGTAATATCATAATTACCCGCCGGGGTATTACCCCGGCGGGTAATTATGATAAAAGAGTTTATCCTTTGTTTCTTCAGTCTTTAGCACACTCAAAAAATTATGCAGTTTTTATAGTCTATTTGTAGTATGGTTAAAAAATTATTATACCGTGATCATATATAAATAATGAGGAATATTTGATCTATCATAATTATCCGCCGGGTTAATAAGCTGGATCTGAGCGGAGTGGCCACGAGCAAGGGAGTTGATTAGGCCGAACTGTCTTTGGCCCGCCTGACCGCTGAAATTGCCGATAGTCTTGGTGTGGAAATATCTTCTGACCTGCCACCAGGCGAAATTCTGCGCAAACTTATCAATCAACTCGCAGTTAGGGCCAAATGCCGGGTGGCCGTACTCATAGGCGAGTACGACTATCCGTTGCTGGCTTTTCAAAAAAACCGGACGAGGCGGAAAAAATTCGCGAGACAATGCGCAATTACTACACTAAGTTGAAACAGGCTGAAGAAAATATCTCTTTCGTCTTTATCACCGGCATCAGCAAATTTTCGCGTACGGGTATGTTTTCGGCTCTCGGTAACCTGACAGATATTTCGACTGATTCGGAATACGGGGCCATGTGCGGGTACACTCATGATGAACTGAAGTCAGTTTGTAAAGCCCATATAGAGCGGCCGCCAAAAAGCTTAACTTAAGCACGCAGGCTTTATTGGACCGGATGCGGGCCTATTACGACGGCTTTTGTTTTGACGGCCGGCCACGGGCCTATAGCCCTTTTTTCACTTTACAGTTCCTTCGCCGGGATATATTAACCCGGTGGATAATTATGATAGATCAAATATTCCTTATTATTTACAGATGATCACGGTATAATAATTTTTTAGCCATACTGCAAATAGACTATAGAAATTGCATAATTTTTGAATATACTAAAGACTGAATAAACAAAGGATAAATTCTTTTATCATAATTATCCACCGGGGTAATATTTACAGCTGACTTCTTTATTGCGGAGTATCAAAGACATACTTTATAGCCATCATTGTCAGCGGAACCGATTGGTTTCTGTCCAATAGTCAGATAACTGCTATTGAACAGGAGCGGGAGCAGGGATGGGGTTATGATATCAGTTCTTTTGAGGTCTTCGGCTGAATTTTTTAATATTGAAATCAATAAAACTCTCGGTTTTTTTCCGGAAGACGGACCTCAGAAGGGAAATAGTTCCGGATTCAGGCCAATAGGAAGTGAAATCTCTATTTATGAAGAAATTGGCAATGGAATAAAGGTTTAAAACTTTTTCCGGCTCCAGCCTAATTGTAGCCATCGTACCAGTCCATGTTTTTTTCTTTAGATTACGGTGAGTGACGGTGTCCCATTGCGCCGGACTCCATCTGCTTTTTTCCAAAATACTGTGAAGTGTTTCGCTCATCATGTCCCTGAAAAATTCTTCAAATTTTGAGGAGGTAAACCCGCAGATGTCGGCGAATTCAGGTTTTAGAGAGACAGGAAAACTGTTGGGTCCGGAATCCGTGGCTGTAAAGGCGTATATGGTCAAGCTGTTATAAAGAAGACAAAGAGTATGTACTTGAGGCTTTTTAAAGAGATCCGTGAAAGCCGCGAAGAATCTTGATGTTGGTCGCCGCCATTTCATCATTTTCAAGATTTCAAGAAACGCCGTCACTATTTCGTCGTAGAGAGGTCTTAAAAAAATTTCAAAACGATCCCGCTAAAAGTATTCTCTTTAGCAATAATTTTCTATTTTGTATTTATTATTATTTAGTCAGATTTTTAAGTTATTTTTGAAACTAGAATATGTAATTACTAATCTTACAACATGATATTTGATAAATTCGTATCTAAAAAACTCTTTTTTAGCCCTTTAAATAGTTCTTTATTGCCCAGGAACAATGCCTCCATAGTGTCAGAAAGAAAGTTTAACCGAACCGTCGGGGACAGGAGCGGAATCAGTAATTTGCCTCCGTAACCATTTTGAAGGTGTAGCCGGTCTTGTCGACGTATAACCGATCATTTTCAATTATTGTCCCAAAAGGCAAATCGCCAGTAAACCAACTCTGTCATACAATCTCCTGAACTAACGCCACATGTTTGTTGAATCGAAAGTTTCCACTGGCTTTTTCACTCAGATTATAACATTCTCCGGCGCAAGGAAATTTTTTAAACATCGGCTTTGAAACAGCGGACCCGTTTCTTTCCGAAAGCAAATTGATTTAAAGTGGTTTAAAATATAAAAAAATCACAGACTGACCTGTTGGCCATGGATTAAAACTATATTAACAATAATTCATAATTACTGTGACAGCACCCTACAATAACTGTTACCCTTTTATGTCACACGTTCAGACATCGAAGATCAAGTTAAGTACTATGGTATTTTCGTTATGAAACTAAGCCCTTTCGTCCTGGAAAAAGCCCAGTTTGACCCTTAAAGCGTCAAAATACTGGCGGTGGGGGTTTTGAATAAGGCGGAGGGTGGCTTGGGAGCGGGTGACTTTAATAAGATCTCCGGGTGTAAGAGGAAAGCAGACCTGGCCATCGCCGGTCAGATGGGTATCGGAGGCGTTGGCCTCAATTGAGACGTCCAGCTCCAAATCCAAAGGCAGGATCATCGACCGGCTGGAAAGAGTGAAAGGACAGATGGGGGTAACTATGACCACTGGCAGACTGTGGTGGACCACGGGGCCTCCGGCTGAGAGATTATAGGCAGTGGAACCGGTCGGGGTGGCTAAGATCAGACCGTCGGCCCGGAAGTTCCAGTAAGCCGAACCGGCCAGACTCAGTTTTAGGTTCATAATCCGTGACAGAGCGCCTTTGTTTATTACTGCGTCATTGAAGACCGTACATTGGGCGATACCCTGGCCGTCCCGAAAAACCGCAATGTCCAGAGCCTGACGGACATCTATTTTGGCCTGACCGGCCAGAGCTTTTTCCAAAAGTTCATTAAACCAGATGGGTTCCACTTCGGCCAAAAAGCCTAAGCTGCCTAGATTGACCCCTAAAATGGGTGTGCCGTCCAGTCCCCAGGCTCTTGAAGAGTACAGGAGGGTTCCGTCCCCACCGAAAGATATGACCAGTTGGGGCTTAAACTCAGGCGGCGGAATTTCCCTTTGGCCCTCAAAATTGGAGATTTCCCGAAAGATTCGAAAGGCTCCCGAAAGTTTAGCCTGAGTCTGGTCGGCCAGAACCGAGGCTAAGTGATCGTTTTTGTGAACAATGACCAAATCCGGCACTTTCTTCTCCAGATGGCCAAGGGCCGTGGGAATAGTGGCCTAAATAAGCCCGTAGAGGCCTTAGAAAAAGTAAGTATACCAAAATTAAAAAATATAAAAAATTTTAGCATATCTGCCCTCGACCGACAAATAGACAAAGAAGCGGACAGCCGGACTTAGAAGCTTTCGGCTCCAAAGCGCCTTTAGCTCTGTCAGTTTTTTTGTCCAAAGACCGAACCGATCGGGCTTATGGCTTTTGGGCCTCGGCGGTCTTTTTGACCGGAGAAAGGCGGAGGACGAAATTATGCTTTTGGTTCGGTATATTTCATAGAAAACTATAGTGATTTCGGTTGCCAGGGGTCAGAAATAAAGATATAATATTAACTGACTTTGGTTTATAAATCCAAAGGGTTGCGGTTGGGGTTTTTCGGGCAGGGTGTCCGGGAGGTCACAAGGCCACAGTATTAGTTTTTTCTGGCTGACAAAAGACAGGTCAGGAGCTGCAGGCAGGGCCGGATCAATCCGGATTGGCGGCTGAATGTTTATTTTGAGCCCGACCTGCTCGGTCCGGTGACGGATCAATTAAGGTTAGTTTTATGCAACTTTCGGATGATGTTTTTTTCTATCCCAGTCCGGCTGGGTTGGATTTCTCTAAGGAGATCTGTGCCAATACTGTTGTTTTAAAAGGCCGCAAGCTGGTTTTAATTGACCCCGGTATAAAAGATCGCCTGTCTGACCTCATGGAACGGATGGCTTCCGACGGCCTTAATCCGGTGGATGTAGAATACATAATCTTGACCCACTCCCATCCTGATCACCTGGAAGCGGCTCCTGATTTAGCCGAGAAGTTTGGCTCCCGTCTGATTATCTCCAGAATTGAATATGAGTTTATGAAGGACTCGGCCAAAGTATTTTTCGCCAATCATCAATTTCCCGGACCAGAAGTGATTTTTGAGCTGCAGGAAGAAGGCACTTTAACAGCCAGCGGTCTGGAACTGAAAATCTTCCTGACTCCGGGCCACAGTCCGGGCAGCATCTCTATATTGTGGCCTAAAGGCAAACTTTTATTGACCGGGGATCTGTATTTTCCTGGCACCATCGGGGCCATTAACCTGTACGGCGGAAATCCGGGGGCCATGTACAAAAGCGTCTCCAGGCTAAGAGATCTGGGAGGCGTGGAAATGGTCCTGTGCGGTCACGGTCCTGCCATTATTGACCGGGATATGATCATTCAGAACTACCGGGCATTGTTTGCCGAGATTGCGGCCAAAAAAGCTGCAGGAGTTATGTGATAAATTTTGGTTCTTTGTTTTTTACCAGGTCGACCTGCATTGCTGTTAATAAATCCCCAAAACATGCTTCATAGTTCCAGCCCGGGACGTATCCTGATAAACACGAAATAACAGCTCTTTTTTAATTCAAACCGGGTCGGGCCTAACAATAGGGCTGTCCGTATTTTCGCTTCTTGCTCCTGAAATCACGGGACGTCTAAACGGCGGTCACAGCCGGATAGTTAATCGAAGTACCCTCCACTCCCCAGGTTGCCTGAAACAGCTTTTATTTAGATATCCGGCGCAATAAGATTAGGTCAGACGGCTTCAGTATAGCCTGAGGCGCCTGATTTTTGAGCTGCTGGGCCGCTCCCGGATAACGGGGCCAGGAAAACGGATCTTATGGCCTGGGCCAGCTGAAACCGGCTCAAGTTCTAAAATGCGAGGTTTTACGGCAAGCCTGTGAAAGCGGTCACTGCAGCCTGGCGAAATCTTCGGCCTTCCGGGGAGAGACAAGCTGTTTTAGGCAACAGTACTCTCCATGGACAGCTTATACAGCCGGACTTCAAAAAAGCAAGAGCCGTCAATCGGTTTCCGCTTAAAAACTGCCGGAGCTGAAGGCCAACAGCCTGACTCCCGTACGCAGCAAGTTGTCAAGGTTTCCGCCACGGGTACTCTTATGATAGCTTTTGGCGCGTAATGAAAGATTGTCCGGCTTTAGCGTTTTTGCTCCGTGACAGGCTAAGCCGTATTCTGGGGACTATTTTAAACGGAATTATCAGAACCATCAGTATCAAAAGACCGATCAACGACGCCAGGATTGGCCGTAGCTTGACCATGTACGGTGGTCCCGTTTTTTGACCGGATCGCTCTCCTTCTGGGCGTCATGGGCTGGGAATATACATTTCCGGATCAGGCCGCCTATAGGCCGGTTCCCTCTGTACCCCAATCCATGGATGTCAGGTATTTCGGTACCTTCATAAAAAGACCGCCTTTTAGTCTTCATTTCTGGGCGGGGCATAGATATCTTTTGGATCTGAAGGTCTTCGGCTTTCAGAAGTTCATACAGTTTACCGGCCTCCGGCCGGAGCTGTTCCAAAACGGGTAGCCCTGAAAATTAACGGTTTATTTAAATAATGTTCATAAATGGCATGGGTCATTAGGGATAATTAAATTTGCTTTTTGAAAATGGCTGGAGAATTGAGATTTGATGCCTTCGCAAAAAATTATTTTTCCGGAAGTCGAGTTCAAAAAAGGTAATTATATTAAATAGTTATAAATGCACTTTTCTAAAAAACTGATTTTTTGCTAGGCCGTCAGATTCGGACGGGCAAACTTTTAAGCTTTATTATAAACTGTTTTCCTAGTTAAATTTATAGTAATAAAGTTTAATATCAAAGACAACAAAAAACAATAATTATACAAGCGGCTTAGGCTATACGTTGCGGTTCCGGCCACAGGCGGCCTTGGCCTGATTAAAAATTGAATATAAAAAACTCTGGGTTCCAAGGCTGATTTTAAAATCAAAGAGCCGATTACTTCCTAAGCAGGAAAGCGTTCGGCTCCAAAAGTCGGTCGGCTCGGCACGGAAGATATTTCCGGCCAACCTAAGGCAGGAGTGAAAGGATATCAGGCGAAGTTTTCTTTGACTGATTTGGAAGGCTTGAATGTCAGGGCGTTGTGGGCCTTGACTTTGACCTGTTCACCGGTCTGTGGGTTACGGCAGGTTCTTTTGGAACGCCGGACCAGATGAAAAACGCCGAGGCCGGAGAAAGCGAAACGCTTTTCCTTCTTGACGGTCTTCAGTATAGTACTGACCAGTCCGTCGATCACGGATTTGGTAGCCGCATGGGTGATGCCGGATTCTTCGGCCAACTTGGCGATTAGTTCGGTCTTCTTCATTCAGATATCCTCCTTACGAGAGAAAAAATGTTAGCCCTAATACAGAGCAACATGGTCTAAAGCCCACAGGAACTGGAAAAAAACAGAAAGATGAGCATCCCGTTCTGAGTTCTGAGATCAAGGACATTAGCAAAGAAGCTTTTCAAATTATCCATTAATTTCCCTAACCAGGTCTGAATTCCAATTTACTGCTGGCTGACGGTTGACATCCTTCCCCGCCTAAAGTCAGGGTATTCTCACAGAGCTTGAACCATTATCGATCGTTTCTGGGCTCCTCAGTGGGTTCCTGCTTCATCGGCTGACTAACGTCTAATCCTCCGCAGGCAGTAACGACGGTCTGCCCGGCCGCCAAAACGTTTAACTCGCTGAACAGAAACCTCAACTCCAATCTGATTGCGCTTTATACTCGCGGCATGAAAGTCGGAGTTTTGCGGCGCGTTGGTAAAAATTTAACCTTGATTTAGAAATCCATCCGCCGCCGATTGAAAGGTGGCTTTACTACACCAGACTGACTTGAGGCTAATGAATTAAAAGACAATCAATGAACGATCCAATATTAATCAACATTTTTATGGCTGTCAATACTTTTTGAAGGCAAAAAGCAAAATATTTTTATTTTTTTTTTGGCCTGTCATATAAAAATCAATCCTGAGCCTTTAAAAATCTCTTTTCCCACAAATCGGCTGATAATATATGAGTTTTGGAGAACCGACTCTGGCCGGGTTAAGGGATAAAACAGGAAAAAAGCAGTTCAATTGTCGAGGGAGCCACGTTTTGGGCTAGAATATGTCCATTTTTCCGGGTTCCGGCGTCAATATTGCACTAAGAAAGGGTTTTGAATAATTGACTATGAAGTCTCCTAAAGGCGGTTACAGACGCGGTAAGCCATAGGATACCCAGAATCTGGAATAAGTTTGTCAGGTAAGGGTGGTTTATAAATATGTTTGTCAGGCTAACGACTGCCAAAAGCCCGAGACGTTTTGAAAAAAGGTTCTTCCGTAGCCGCATCGTTTGCAAGGGCTGCTCAAAATCAGCGGACAAATTTTTCGGGCCCGGTCTGGGCAGCCAATGGATTTTAATCAAACAGATTGGCAGAAAAATCCATTAAAATTCCTAGCCGGGAGGCTTGGGGGCGGGAGTTTTTAAGGTCCGGAGCCTTTAGGCTATGAAGTCAAGTTTAATTAGATTCTGTCTCCAAAGGAATTAAAACTTGACTTAATTAGATTATATGATAGAATAGATTGAGGTCTTAATCGGGCCAATATGAAAGGAGCCTGTTTAATGAGTCAAGAAACATTTCTTTTTTCTTCTGAGTCAGTTACCGAGGGACACCCTGACAAGGTAGCCGATCAGATTTCTGATGCGGTCCTGGATGCTATTATCTTAAACGATCCTCAGGGCAGAGTCGCTTGTGAAACATTAGTGACCACAGGATTAGCCCTGATAGCCGGGGAAATCACGACTAACTGCTGGGTTGATTTAACTGAAGTGGTTCGGGAAACCATTAAAAAGATAGGCTATAACGACTCCGCCATGGGGTTTGACTGGAAGACCTGCGCGGTTATCAATACTATCGGCAAGCAATCCCAGGATATCGCTATAGGGGTTGACTCAGGACAGGATAAGGAACAGGGCGCTGGGGACCAGGGCTTGATGTTCGGTTATGCCACCACTGAAACCGAGGCCTTTATGCCTTTGCCGATCTTTCTGGCCCATCGCCTTACGGCCAGACTGGCTCAGGTCCGGCACAACGGCCTGTTGAACTTCCTGCGTCCTGACGGCAAATCTCAGGTCACGGTAGAATACATTGAAGGACTGCCGAAAAGAATTGATTCGGTGGTTCTCGCGGCCCAGCACTCACCTGAGGTTTCCAGTGATGCTTTAAAGCAGGCTCTGATTGAAGAAGTAATCAAGAAAGTCATCCCGGCCAATCTTCTGGACGCAGATACTAAGCTTCATATAAATACCACCGGCCGGTTTGTCATAGGCGGTCCGATGGGTGACTGCGGTCTGACCGGCCGGAAGATCATTGTAGATACTTACGGCGGTTGGGGCCGCCACGGAGGCGGCTGCTTCTCCGGTAAGGATCCCTCTAAGGTGGATCGCAGTGCCTGTTATATGGCTCGCTATGCGGCCAAAAACGTGGTAGCGGCCGGTCTGGCCGATCGGTGCGAGGTGCAGTTGGCTTACTCCATTGGGGTGGCTGAACCAGTTTCATTGATGGTTTCCACTCAGGGAACCGGCCGGGTTCCGGAGCATATAATCTCTCAGGCACTGCGCCGGGTTATGTCCTTTAAGCCAGCCTCCATGATTGAGATCCTGAAACTAAAAAGACCCATCTACGAAAAGACGGCCAGTTACGGCCATTTTGGGCGCCAGGAAAAAGAGTTCACCTGGGAGGCCACGGACGTAGCCGAAAAGCTTCGGGATGCGGTCGGCCTGAAAGGTTCGCCTCCGATTATAGAATTTACGGTTAAATGACCTGCTGAGAACATTAGTACAAAAGGCCGGCTCTGTCGGCCTTTTTTATTCGCCCTAAACCAAAAGGACAGGTGGAAATGCGGACGGATTATATTTTATGGTCCTTTTCGGTTTGTAACTATATAATATATATGGACGGAACCACCTGGGAAAGGTCAGGCCTGGCAGTCTGTCAACTATAATATATACATAGCCGACCAAGGCAGTCCGGCCTTCTTGGCACAGCGAACGGCCGAAATGGGTTCTGGATTTTTTCCGGCCCAATGGTCCCTGGGTTTTTCAGCCGGCCGGATTTGTAACTATATATATAGTTACTCGGTTGAATAAACGGCCGGGAGAAAGAATGTAAGGCTCCTTAAGAGGTTTTATATTCGGCTCATAGATTACGGCTTAATCTTGAGACTTTTCGGAGACTTTAGAGAATTTGGGCCTAACAGTTCCGGCAAATGGATTGGAGGCCAATTGTCGGCGGCTGTCTTCTGCAGCTGCTTATTGCCTTTGAATGGCCAAAAGTCCGTAAAGGTTGTGGATTTCGGGCAATTGTCAAAAGGCCCTGGAGAAAAACTTAAGTCCGAAAATTAAAGCTTACGGATAGTCTTATTTTTAAAAGCCTTCCCCCCTTACATTAGACAGGGGACGCTAAAACTGCGATGGCCTTTAAAAAGAATAATAGGTTTAAAGATCTGGGTTTAAAAGACCACGGTTGTTAGAAAATAAAACCATGTTTTTTTTCAGCCCAGTAAAGTTTCGTCTGTTGTCCTGTTTCAGGGCGGTTCTGACCGCAAGTTTCAAATATCAATACAGCCTCATCCTGGGAAACCGCCGACAGGCTGACTGAGTTCATAAGATATTTCTAAAACAAAAGCCGGAACCGGTTGGGCCAGGTTTAATCTGCCGAAAGATACCCCGGCTTTTGTATTTGCTGAAAGTAGCGGCAGGCTGAGTTTTAAATTAATATTTTATGTCCCTTGGACTTAAGGCTCCTGAGGCTGCCGCTGGTTTTGTCCCGTGGAGTATTTTTTTAAGGGCTGCCGGGACGGAAAATAGGTCGGATGCCTGGCTGGCCGCCCCTGCAGTTTAATCAACGGGCGGACTGCACAAAACTGATAAAAGCCTCGGCTCGGTCGGGCCGTCTGATTCAGTGAGCTGAAGTCCGGATGCTTTCCAGTTGGAAATTAACTTAGGGCTGGAGATTGGCCTGGGTACATCTGGGAAAAGGCCTAAAAGGCGGCTGAACTGGAAGATTCAAGGGTGATTTCCTGTTTAATTATCTATGCTTAAAATCTTTTTCCGCTAAAATCCGCAAAAAATTACGACCAAATGTCTTTTGGCTCCGGCCCTTAGAGTTTTGATTTTAGACCGGTCCGGACTTTATTACGAAATAATTAAAAAAGATGGGTTATTTAATTAGCAGACAGGTTTTAACGGCAATGTCAATTTATAGAGCAGGATTTAAAATGAAAGGGCCATAAATTTTTTGGCCTTCACGGATTCGCGATCTTTGTCGCAGAACATCCAGATCTAAATATACGGAAAACTAAGTGGACTGGTTACTGCTTTTCCGGGTCAGTCCAGAACTCTTACAAGCTTACTGCTTCAGGCTGGGTGATTGACGGACTTTCAGGCTTACTGGAACCCAACAGGCATAGGCATATAGAGTAAATACATCTGGCGGAAAGGGAGGGATTTGAACCCTCGGTAGGGGTTTAAACCCTACACTCGCTTAGCAGGCGAGCACCTTAAGCCACTCGGTCACCTTTCCCTGCCAAACCATAACTCTACAAAATAAGCCATCAAAAAGACGGGATACTAAAAGCCCAAGCAATCAGCCGCCGTTTTTCAGAGAACAGAGCCCACCTTATATCATACCCAGTGACATTAATCAATATGCCCGAGATAAGATTCATTTTCCCAGATGTTCAGTCTTTTTCGCCAGTTGGCCGGATCTTTTCGGAACTGCGGGCTCTTCGTCAACTGGTGTCAGATTATAGTGTTGCCAGAGCCTATGGACACTGGTGTGACTTATCCCCAGAACTTGAGCCAAAAGTCTGGTACTCCAGGTTTTCCGGTGATTGGGCGGCGGTTCGGACATGGTCTTTTCTATAACCTGCTGCATTAGAGTATTGCGTACAGTGGACGGTCGACCGCTTCGGGGTGCGTCTGATTCAATGCCTGAAAAGCGATCCAGGGCAAAGCGCAACCTCCATTTGCCCACCCGGGCTTCGGAAAAGCCTAATTGTTGGGCAATTGTCTCGTTATTTTCCCCAGAAGAAGCCAAATTAACTATTTTGGCTCGATCCAGAAGCTTCCGAGGGGTCTTTGGGCTACGGAGAAGGTAATCCAGTTTGGCTTTTTCCTCAGGGGTCAAGACAATTATTGGAGCTTGTCTCATGGCTTGACCTCGGATCTCATGGCATTAGAGCTTTTGGTTTATAGCCCAAAACCGAAAGCCTTAAGGCCGGAACTGGTAACTTGGCGGAAGCGGTGAGATTCGAACTCACGGATGGTTGCCCATCACTGATTTTCAAGACCAGCGCCTTAAACCGCTCGGCCACGCTTCCAAAATTAAAAAAAACCTCCTTAAGGTTTAGAGAGAGCAGATGTTATAGCTTTTTAAGCTAAGTAAATCAAGTTGAAAAAATCTCAACCCTAAAATGACCGGCCAGACACAGTACTCTGGCTTGGCCAATTCCCAGGTTTAACTGGGGAGGAAACAGCCAAAAACCGGGTTTCATATCCGTTTTAGCTATTTTAATCCAGAACAGCGGAAAAGGGAACAGAATAAAAAGGTAAAATTACTGGTTTAAATCAGCTTAACGTCATTAATTGTTACTTTAAAACGTGTTTTCGTCTCTTTTCATCCTTGAGCAAAAAATATGGACCTATTCACAAAGGCCCAACTCATCACCAACAGAAAGTTGTCATAACCAAAAAAAGTTTAACATGACGAAAACTTTTTTTTATTATTATATTTTATTTTTTTCTCCTGTCAAGATCCGGCGCCTCCCCGGCCGAACCGGCCTCCAGAACCGGTATTTGACATACATTGGGCCTTTTGTTAACATGTTCCGGTATTATATAAGCTAACTTTTAGGGTCCTCAGATAACAAGCCTTTAAATCTAATATAAATTTTGCGGCCCAGGCCGGATAAAAAATGGCCGGGCCGTACTGTTAACCGGCAGCCTTTTGGCCCAGTCATTCTTCAAAGGTCGGATTAATGGAAATTCCCAGCCGCCGGGCTGCAGATAGGCCAAGGATTTAGTCCTGTGCGCCTTTTATCAGTTTCCCTGAACTTTGAAGGGCGATCGGCTCTTTTAATCGGCGCCGGGAAAGTTGGCCGCCGCAAACTGGCCAATTTGCTTTCAGCCGGAGCCAGGGTCAGGGTGGTGGAACCAGATCCTGCCCCATGGCTTTTGGAGCTGGCGGCCGAGGGGCTTATCAGGCTGGAGAAAGTTTTTAAAGAAGAGTTTTTGGACGAAGCCCCCTTTGTTTTTCTTTCCGCGCCTCAGGATGAGGCGGCCTGCCCGGTAATTGATCTGGCTAAGAAAAAAGGCCTGTGGCTTAACTCGGCCAATCCGGGCCCGGAGACTAATTTTTATCTGCCTGCTGTGATTAACGAAGGTCCTTTCCGGCTGACTGTTTCTACCGGCGGCACTTCCCCGGCCTTAGCGGCCAAAGTCGCCGGGGATTTAAGGTCAGAGTACCGGGGTTACGGAGCTTTTTGTTTCCTCATGGGTGCCCTGCGGCCTTTAATATTGGAATCGGGGCTCGGTGAAGCCAAGAGGCGGGAAATGTTTAAGAATCTGGCCGAAAATCCGGCTCTTTTAGCATTGCTTCGGGACGGGGATAAGGATTTATTAAGACAGACAGTGGCCCGTCTCGTATCTCCTTTACGGTTGCCGGATGATTTCCCCATCTAAGGAGCGACTGGCATAAGGTGCCGAAAAAGGCTATGGAGATATTTATTCTGGGAGCCGGCCATTGGGAGACTCCTGTAGAGGTCAGAGAAAAACTGGCCTTAATTAATCTTTCAGGTTCAGGACTCTATCATTACTTCACCGGTGGTGTCTTAAGTGAAGCCTTAATCCTGTCCACCTGCAACCGGTTGGAAATTGTCGGAGTCACGGCCGGACCGCCGGAAAAAGCCAGAGAGGCTATTGCCTCGGAACTGGCCGGACAGAGCGGAATTTCGGCCTATGAGCTGGCTAAGTATTTTCATTTTCATTTAAATACAGACGCTGTCAGGTATCTGTTCCGGGTGGCTTCGGGACTGGATTCCCAGATCCTAGGCGAACCCCAGATTTTAGGTCAGGTTAAGGACAGCTTTCGGGAGGCTCTGAAAAACCGGACTGTCGGGCCGGTCGTGGGAAAGCTTTTCCACAAAAGTTTTCGGACCGCCAAAAGAGCCCGCACGGAAACGGATCTGGCCGTTGGTCAGGTCTCGGTTGCTTCGGCTGCGGTAGAAGCGGCCAAGACTATCCCAGGCGGGTTAGGAGGCCAAAGTGTGCTGGTCTTGGGGGCCGGTGAGATGGCCGCTTTAACCTGCGCTCATTTGGAAGGCTCGGGTTTTAAGTGCCTGACGGTTATGAGCAGGACTCTGGCCGGAGCTGAGGAACTGGCCAAAAAACACGGCGGGACGGCTTGCCCCTGGCCGGAATTAAATGGAGTCCTGAGCCGGAGCGAGGTTGTATTTTCGGCCGTCGGCGCTCAGGAGCCGGTTATAACCGCCTCTCTTCTTTCAGGTCTCAAAAGACCTTTAAACATGTATCTTTTTGACTTAGGACTGCCCAGAAACATAGAAGAAAACGCAGCGGAACTTTCCGGAATAAATTTAAAAAACATTGATGAAATAGCCGTCCAAGTGGAAAAAAACCAGATCTCCCGGCAGAAAGAAGTTATTAAAGTCGAAAGCATCATTGACGAAGAAATCCAGAAATTTAATTTGTGGCTATCCAGCTTATACACCCGCCCGACTATTGTAGCCCTGACCAGGCTGGCCGAGGAAGCCAGAAAAACGGAAGTTGACAAGACGCTTTTTAAGCACGGATTTAACCAGGAACAGGGTCTGGCTGTGGAGGCTATGAGCCGGGCTTTAGTCCGGCGCATCCTCCATAATCCGCTGGCTTTTACCAAGTCCTGCCACCGGCACGGCCGGGCTGACTATAATTTGGATATGGTCCGGCGGATTTTTGGATTAGATGAGTAATTTACAATAATAAATAGATTCTAAATTATTGGCAGTTAATAATATAGGGCATATTTTGGGGTATGGCTTTTTTTATTCACAAAATGTACTTTTGAGGGTATAATTTTCCGAGCGAAATTTAAATCTGCTCTAATGTTTTAAGCCGGTTCTTTTAATTTTTTTGGCCGGGGCCAGCTGGCGATTTCCGGTTCTTTTCTTTTTCTGTCGGGTTCTAAGCCCGGTTGGGTGCCGTTTGACGGAGGTATTGACGTGGGTTCTTTGGCTTTTAGTAAGGAGAAAGTCCTGGAAACTTTCATGGATGATGAGGAGCTTCTGGTCGACAGTATCTCCACTTTTCTGGAAAACGTCCGGACCCGCTTTGCCAAATTGAAAGAAGCGGTTTCCGGAAGGACGGTTGATGTCATCATGGCCGAAGCCCATACCATCAAAGGTATGATGGGCTATTTCTCCGACGGGCCTCCCTATGAGGCGGCCAAAAAGCTGGAGTTCATGGGGCGGGAGAAAAATCTCGACGGTGTCGACGAGGCTCTGGCTGACCTGGAAACTAATCTGGAAAAGCTAAACGCTGTTTTGAAAAGCTGGATCGCCTGATTTTCGGCTGCAGGCCCGGTCTGTATTTTTTTGGTCAGTATAGGTGGACATGTTTGGAGGCGGATTTGAGTAACGAGCAGGGTGGCGAGCAGGAGAATTTTCATCAGTCTGAGCTGGCCGACGAGTCCAGTCCGGTCATAGCGGCCCGCTTTCAGAAAGCTGCCCGTCTGGCTGAGTCCGGTCAGCCAATTTACCCCAATACTTTCAGGCCCCGGGATCAGATCTCGGAGATCCGTCTGGAGCTGGGGGATAAAACCTCGGAAGATCTGGAGCGGGTAGGCGACCGGAAAGTTCTGGCCGGACGTCTTATGGCCAGAAGGGATTACGGTAAATCCACTTTTTACGACCTGGCTGATCCCACCGGCAAGATTCAGGTGTATTTAAAAAAAGACCGGGTCACCCCGGAGTGCTTTGAACTGGCCAAACAGCTGGATATAGGCGATCTGGTGGGAATTGCGGGGACTTTATTTAAAACCCGGACCGGAGAACTGACCGTCTTAATTGAGGATCTGGAACTGGTTACCAAAGGCCTGTGGCCTCTGCCGGAAAAGTACCACGAAATGAGTGTGGAACTGAAATACCGGCGCCGGTATGTCGATCTGATTATGAATGAGGCCTCACGCCGGATATTTCAGGTCCGCTCCAAAACAGTTTCCTATTTGAGGCGCTTTTTAGAAGCCAGAGACTATCTGGAAGTGGAAACTCCCATGATGCATCCCATCCCCGGAGGAGCTACAGCCAGACCATTTGAAACATTTCACAATACTTTAGAACGCACCCTGTATTTGCGTATAGCTCCGGAACTGTATCTCAAGCGTCTTTTGGTTGGCGGTTTGGGCCGGGTCTTTGAACTTAACCGTAATTTCCGCAACGAGGGTCTGTCGGTCCAGCATAATCCGGAATTTACCATGCTGGAGTTTTACCAAAGTTACGCTGTCTTCACCGATCTCATGGACTTAACTGAAGAGATGATATCCGGGGCCGCTCTGGAGATTTTAGGTTCCACGGAGATAGTTTATCAGGAAAAGGACATTTCTCTGAAAAGTCCCTGGCAGCGTTTGAGGTTCCGCGAAAGCCTAGAGACTGTCGGAGGAGTGCCCCAGGCAATTTTAGCCAATAAAGACAAGGCTTTGGATTATTTGGCTTCCTTGGGCGGCGACCGGAACGCCAGAGATCCTTTGGGCAAAGTTCTGGCTAAGATGTTTGATTTAGTTGTGGAACCGAAACTTATGAGCCCGACGTTTATCACCCATTACCCGGCCGACATTAGTCCCCTGGCCCGGCGTTCGGACAGTGAACCGGAACTGACGGATCGGTTTGAGCTTTTTATTTCCGGTCGGGAGATAGCCAATGGTTTTTCCGAGTTAAATGACCCCACAGACCAGAGAAAGAGGTTCTTAGCCCAGGTCGCCGAACGGGAAGCGGGTGATGAGGAAGGCATGTATCTGGACGAAGATTACATCCGGGCCCTGATGTACGGGATGCCGCCGGCAGCCGGGGAAGGATTGGGAGTGGACCGCTTAGTCATGCTTTTAACCGATGCCCCCAGTATCCGGGATGTGATTCTTTTTCCTCACATGCGGCCGGAAAAGTAACAGGCCGTTTTGTGGGCATTGAACAATCCATCGCGGTCAGGTTTTTAAAAGCCAAGAGGCGCAACAGCCTGGTCTCCCTGATCTCGGTTCTGGCCGTCGGCGGCGTAGGTCTGGGGGTGGCGGCTTTAATTGTTGTCCTGGCTGTTTTGGACGGTTTTGAGACGAATTTGAAAAATAAGCTCTTAGGTCTTTCGGCCCATGTTTCTGTCTACAGGTCAGGGGCCAATATAACTGACTGGGAAGAGGTGACCAGAGCCATTAAAACTGTGCCCGGAGTGCGTTCAGCTTTGCCTTTTATTCAGGGTCAGGTCATGGTCTCGGGCGGTTCCGGGGCCAGCGGCATCGTTTTAATCGGCTTGGATCCGGCGGCTTCTGTGTCCGGCGGCTTTTTTGATCCATTAAATATGTCGCCAGAAGGTGTAGCCAATCTGACCCAGAGGCCCATGAAGACTCCTTACCCCAGTTTTGGGGAAGACGAGGCTGAAGAAGAGTATCTGCCTGAAGATCCGCCGGAAGTCGGACCCCAGGCCGGACCTGAGGCTGCCGGAAGTTCTGAGGGGCTATCCGAAGGCTTGCTGTCCTCAGAAGCAGGCCTGGAATCCGAAACCCAGGCCGGGGGCGAAGAGGAAGAACCTGAGCGGCCCATTCTTGTCGGCCGGGAACTGGGTTATATTTTAGGGGTCGGGGTTCTGTCGCCGGTCCGGGTTATCTCGCCTTTCGGACGAGTTACGCCCATTGGCCAGAGGTCGCCTCTGACCCGTTTTTTTAAAGTTGCCGGGACTTTTCAGGCCAATTATTACGACTATGACTCCAAACTGGCCTTTACGACCATAGACGAAGCCCAAAGTATTCTGGGCCTCAAACCGGGCGAAGTCTCGTTTATCGAAGTTAAGGTGGATGATATTTACCGGGCCGACCGGATACATCAGGCCATTATTGATGTTTTAGGCCCCGATTATTGGGGCCGGGACTGGATGCAGATGAATTTAAGCCTTTTTTCAGCCTTGAAGCTGGAACAGGCGGCCATGTTTGTCTGTCTGACCCTGATAATTCTGGTGGCGGCCTTTAATATCGCCTCAACTCTCATCATGATGGTCACGGAAAAGACCCGCGACATTGCCATATTAAAGGCCATGGGGGCCACTTCCCGGCAGATCCGCAAGATTTTCACTCTCCAGGGCCTGTTAGTCGGCGCAGTGGGCACCTTAGGCGGCCTCATTGTCGGGGTCAGCCTGTGCTTAATTCTGGAACGCTATGAATTTATTTCTCTGCCCCCGGAGATCTACCTGACAAACACCCTGCCGGTGGAGCTGAGATGGCCTCAGGTGGCGGCTATCACTGTGGTCTCCATGCTCATAAGTTATCTGGCCACAGTCTATCCGGCCAAGCAGGCGGCCGGTTTCGATCCCGTGGAGGCGATCCGTTATGAATAAAAGGCTCACGGTCCCGGTTTCCCCGGCTGAGGCTAATGAACCTTGTCTGGCGGCTAAAGACTTGAAGAAAAGTTTTTCCGGGGGCGGGGAAGTTCTGACTATCCTGAACGGTCTTAATTTAACCGTGGAAGAAGGTCAGTCTCTGGCTATATTAGGGGCTTCGGGTTCCGGTAAATCAACGCTTTTGTATTTACTGGGCGGTCTGGATAAGCCGACCGGCGGCCGGGTCCTGTCCAGAGGCCGGGATATTTTCAAATTAAACGAAGCCGCTCTGGCCCACTGGCGGGCCAAAGAAGTGGGGTTTGTTTTTCAGTACCATCATTTACTGCCCGAGTTTGACGCTTTGGAAAATGTTTCCATGCCGGCTCTTCTGGCCGGGATGACGTCCAGGGAGGCAGGGGAGCTGGCCGAACCGCTTCTTTTGAGAGTCGGCTTGGGCTCCAGACAGAAACACCGGCCCGGAGCTCTGTCCGGCGGGGAGCAGCAAAGAGTGGCGCTGGCCCGGGCTTTGGTTATGTCGCCAAAAATATTACTGGCCGATGAACCGACCGGCAATTTAGACGCCCAGAATGCGGCTCTGGTTAATGATCTCATCAGTCAGTTGGTGACTGAAAGGAAAATGAGCACTGTGGTCGTCACCCACAACGCCGATTTAGCCCGGCAGATGAAAAGGCGGCTGGAACTTTTTGACGGACAGCTAAGGCCCTGGTCGGGCTGAGGCTTTTTTGGGTTGACTGACGGAAAAGTTTGTATTAAAAAGTAGAATTAGAAAATCAGTTTTAGGAAAAAAGTCTTTACAAATACCCTTTAAGACTATATATCTGTTTGATTAGTCATTATCTGGACCTGGAGAAAATAAAATGCCCAATAAACCGCTTGTCCTCCTGGTAGCCGGCTGTCTGACGCTGCTATTGTCGGTCCAGGCTTGGGGACAGACCGGACAGAAGATCGCCGTGGCTCCTTACCAGGTGGTCGGGGTGACCGGAACCCAACTGGAACAGCTTTCTAACATCAGCCGGGGGCTTCTGGAGCTGACGGTTTCGTCTTTTCAGGCCCAGGGATTTCAACCTCTGGCTATGGGGGCTCAAACCTTGAGCCAGGGTGAAAGCGCCGTGACGGCCCAGGCCAAGCAATTGGGAGCGGATTTCCTTTTCTGGCCCAGCCTGACTCGTTCGGGGACCTCCTTTACCCTGACAGGTCAGCTTCAGCCTCTGACTGCAGGATTGCAGGGCTCACAGCGCATGAGCGTCTCTTCGGCCGCTTCGGAAAACCTGCCCCAGACGGCGGAACGTCTTGTTTTGATGGTCACCGACCATCTATTCGGCGGCGGGGCCAGGGTAGTTTCGGTGGCCATAACCGGCAGCGGTCTGGTGGAAAACGAGGCTATCTTGAATTCCTTAAGAATCAGGAAAGGCGGAACTTATAACGAAAACAAAGCGGCCTCGGATATCCGCCGTCTGCACTCTATGGGCTATTTTGAGGATGTCTCCGTGACAGTCAGCGATGTGCCCGGCGGAAAGGCGGTTACGTTCGTGGTCACCGAAAGACCCCAGATAGGCTCTATTACTTATCAGGGCAATTCCAAGTTCGACGCCGAAGATTTAGAGGAAATAGTCGGCCTGAAAGTTTTAGATCTGGCCACCGACGACCGGTTAGCCACGGCAGTCTCCAATATTCAGAAGTTCTACTCCGATAAAGGCTATCCCATGGCCCAGGTGACGTACGATCTTCAGCCAGGCGACGAAGGCAAGGCTAAACTGGTCTTTCAGATTATTGAGGGCGGCAAACTTTTTATCCGGACAATTAAGTTTGAGGGTAATGACTTTTTCTCCAACTGGACTTTAAAACGCCAGATCAGCAGCAAAAACCGCTTCTTTTTAACTTCCTGGCTGACCGGCTCCGGTAAACTGGACCGTGACAAACTGGCCAACGACGCCCAGACCCTGACCCAGTTCTACCACAATAACGGCTTTTTACTGGCCAGAGTCGGGGAACCGAATATTGAATCCCAGGAAGGTTCGGACGGCTTTGTAGTCACTTTCCCTATCAATGAGGGGGCCCGTTTCCAGGTGGGCGAAGTTACTCTGACCGGCGATCTGCTGGAAGACGACGATCCCAAAGAGATCATGAAGCTGGTGGAATTAAGGAAAGAGAAGTGGTTTAACCGGGAAATGCTTCAGGAAGACATCAACCGGGTAAAAAACTACTATGCCGACAAGGGTTATGCCCATAACGAAGTGGACGCCGTCTTCGGCGAACCTGACGAAAAAAATGTCTTAGGCGTGGCTTTAAGCGTCATGCCTAAAAACCTGGTTTACTATGACCGGATTACCATTGTCGGTAACGACAAAACCAGAGACAAAGTAATCAGGCGCCATCTGGAATTTTCCGAAGGCGATCTGACCAGCAACACCAAACTTAAGGACAGCCAGAGCAATCTCATGCGCAGTTCCTTTTTCGAGGACATCAACTTAGTGCCCAGCCCCTCGGACAAAGACGACATGATGAATCTGCGGGTGGAAGTCAAAGAAAGACCGACCGGCTCGTTTCAGATTGGCGCCGGTTACAGTAACTACAACAGTATCTTCGGCACGATCCGTCTGACTCAGGACAACCTTTTCGGCTACGGTCGGCGGGTGGCTGTTGAAGCTAACATCGGCAGCGAATCCAACTACTTTAATTTCTCATTTACCGATCCCTGGGTGGGCGACAAACCTCTCATGATGGGTCTGGATCTTTTCAAGTACTACAATAACTACGATTACTACCGCAAAGATTCCAAAGGCGCGGCCGTCAGGGCCGGCTATCCGGTCTTTGAGAGATTTTATTTAACCGGCACCTACTCGTGGGAACAGGTGGAAATCAGCGACGTCGGTATCTCCTCGTCGGCTTATTTACGATCAATGCTCGGCAATTCGGTCAACAGTACTTTTACCGTGGCTCTGCGCCGGGATACCCGTAACCACTTTTTCCAACCCACCTCCGGCTCGACGGCCAGGATCGGTTATACTATTGCCACCGGCTTATTGGGCGGCGATACCAGCTTTAACCGCTACGAGGTGGAATATGCTCACTGGCTGCCGGTGCCTATTATGGACGGTATGGCTGTTATGGGCCACATTGAGGCCGGTTACGCCAAAGAAAGCAAACGCGACGGTCTGCCTGTTTATGAAAAGTATATGCTGGGCGGCATTAACTCCATTCGCGGTTACGACTGGTACACGGTTTCGCCTAAAGATCCTCAGACCAAAGAGAATATCGGCGGCGAAAAGATGATGGTCATGAACTTTGAACTGACTTTTCCTTTAATAAAAGATTCCGGTTTATTCGGAGTGGCCTTCTACGATATGGGCAATGTCTGGTCCAAAGACGAAAACTACAGTTTCTCCAACTTAAAGCGCAGTTACGGAGGGGGCCTGAGGTACCTTTCTCCCATGGGTCCTTTGCGTATTGAGTACGGCCGGGCTCTTGATCCCGACCCGGGTGAGGCGGCCGGCCGGTGGGAATTTACCATGGGAGCTATGTTCTAGTCTTTGGCCTGAGTCAAGTTTTTATTGCGGAGAGCCTGTTTTTTGAGGAATTATACAGATGAAATTTAAACTTACGTTTTTAGCTTTGGCTGCGGGTATTTTGGCCATAAGCATATTCGCGGCCAATGAAATCAAGGCCCAGAGCGGGCAGGGTCTGGAATATCAAAATCCAAGTGTGGTTATTCCGGTTGATCTAAGCGGAACCATGAACCTGTTCAATATTGTGGTGGCCGATTTTCTGGCCTCCAGAGGTCTGGAGCGAGCCGGAGGCGAGGCCCCTAACTTAAATCGCCGCTTAACAACCAATCTGGACATGACCGGTTTATTCAGGCTAGTCGATCCCAGAGCCTCAATTGAGCCTAACGCCAGGGCCGGATTATCCGAAGGACCGCCCATTGAATACGGTCCGTGGGCTCAGGTCGGGGCTCACTTCGTTATTAAAGGCGCAGCCGATATTTCCGGTTCCAGACTCACTTTGGAGTTAAGGCTTTTTAATGTTTCCTCCGGCCAGCAAATGCTGGCCAAAAGGCTTTCCGGCAACGTCAAAGACGGCCGGGCCATGATCAACCGGTTCACCAACGAAGTTATTCTGGCCATCACCGGGGTGCCGGGTGTCTTTGGCTCTAAAATTATTTACGTCTCCGGTTCCCGGCAGGAAAAATCGGTCATGCTGACCGAATTGGGCAGCGATGAGGCTACTTCTCTGGCCGGTTACCGAGGCGGCCCTTCTTCTCAGCCGACTTTGGGACCGGGCGACAAGACGGCCTGGATCCACCGCAACGGCAAAAAATGGGAGCTTTTAGTCAACGGCCGGGTCATCTATAGCGGCGAACCGGTCATCGCTCCGGCTTTTTCGCCCTCCGGGGCCGTAGTGGCCGGACTGTCCGGCCGGACGAGCACCAACATTGCTGTCTTTGAGGGCCGTACTCCCCGGGTGGTTACCAGAGGCGGCGGTATTGAGATATCGCCTACTTTTGCCCCGGACGGACGTATGGCTTATGTCTCCGACCAGGGCGGAGCGCCAGGTATTTATGTGGCCCCTTCCATGGGCAGTCCCGGAATTCGGCTTTCGCCCGGAGGCAAAAGCACTGATCCGGCCTGGTCCCCCAAGGGCGATAAGATTGCCTACGTGATCGGAGAGCGGGACATAGCGGTCATTAATCCAGATGGGTCCGGCTACAGGCAACTGACAAGTGGTCAGGGACGCAATCTTCATCCCAGTTTTTCGCCTGACGGCAGGATGATTGTTTTTTCCAGCACCAGAGGAGGCAGGGAGCAGCTTTATATAATGGCCGCCAACGGTGACCGTCAGCAGACCCTGTCCGCTTTGCTGCCGGGCAATCAGACTCTGCCGTCCTGGAGCCCGACTATGCCGCCGTTGCAGTAGATATTCACACAGACTTTTTCAGTCCAATAAGGCCGCCTTAGGGCGGTTTTATTGTTTAACCGTAAGTCCCTGAATTTTTGGCGCTGCACCTGCTTTTTTATTATTTTTATCATAATTATATCTACTTAATTATTTTAATCAGAATATGTTAAATTAATAGACAATAAATTATATTAACTATATGATGAAATGCATCTGTTAGTTTGTATTATATTTTTTGCTGCCTTAGATGTCTGTTTTCTTATTTACCAATGGTCAAACAAATTTTGCAAGTTATCTTAAAATTTGTGTTTGCAGCGACACTGCCTTTAAGGGCGACCTTTAGTTTGTTTCGTTTTATCTCAGACTTCAGGGTTTTAGCTTTTTCCGAAGACATGACTGCACAATGAATGGCAACTCAAGCCCCAGGGTTTTAATTATTTTGCAATGCGAAGGAAGATGTGCCTGAATTACTTTAACGCCTTCTGGATTACTTTAACACTTTAACATGCAATCTTGACAAATTATGAAAAGTGCCAGGAATGCACTCTTTCGATTTTGCTAATCTGTTGTTTATAAGCATATGAACTATAGTTGACAAAAAAGATAATAATAGATCCCCTTAAAGAGCTTCTTTGACGGCCTCGCAAAAAGTCTCTTTTCTTTTTTAGAAAAGTGCATTTATAACTATGTGATATCATTATATTGTTTAACTCAACTTCTGGAAAAAAGTGGTTTTTGCGAAGGCATCTTCTTTAGAATGAGCACGTAATGGCAATAGATTGCCATGTTTTTAGCAGTATCAAATATTTGTTTTATATGGTATTTGTCATAATAAAGGTCTAATATATCATTTATAATATATTAATAACTGTAAATAATTATAAATTTATCAAAAAATTTATTTTATTATTAATAATTTCATTATTATTTTTCACTATTTCATTATTATTTTTCACCGTGACTCAGACAACATGTTATATTTTTGGCATTTTTTACCAACCCAACCGTATGTTGGTGTGCCGAGTCGTTCGTTGCCAATGGCCTGATTCATGACTCGGGGGTGAAGCACTGGCCTCATGGCAGTTTGCGAAGGCATCAGAATACAAAAAACCTTTTTTCTGGAAGTCGAGTTTAAAAATATAACGATATCAAGTAGATATAAATACATTTTTCTAAAAACGGACTTTTTGCGAGGCCGTCAAAATTGGTTGATGTCGGGTTTTAATTGACATAGAGTTCTCGGTTATAGTAGCCCATCAGTTGGTCTTGGGGTCGGTTATGGCTGAATTTGACATCAATCCGGACGGGATTCTCTTGTCCGAAGCGAATGCTAAAAATTCGGGCTCAAACAACAGGGCAGCATAGCGGTCCTGGCGCTTATGGCAAAGAACAGCGGCCTCTTCTGTATTGCCGCATCTGCGGAAAACGATTTGCGGCGGCTCGGGACAGCTTTCTATCTATGGAGTTCACCTTCCAGCGGAAACGATACAAAGCATCATTCACCACGCTGCCGAGGGAGTCGGTGTCCGCGCTGCGGCAAGATTGCTGAACATGATGGATAAGGACACGGCCGGTAAACTATGTCATTCCTCGAATCGGGGTTCATTGCGCCAAGGTTCTTGATGGGCTGCTAAGATCTCTGCCGCTGACCGGAGGTGCCTGGACGAACTTTGGTCTTTTGTAAAAAAAAAGAAAGAGATGAATCTTCTTAAGACGACTCAGACTCCGAAGGTTTTTACGGAAGAAAACACTGAAGAAGAATTAAAACTCGGGAGAGTCTGGATTTGTGGACCGCGATTGACACTCCCTCCAGCTTGATAATAAGTTATTTGATTGGGGCCGCCACTAGTTTTGTTAATGACATAGCTGGCAGGATTGCAAACAACTATGCCTCTATTCGTCTCGGATGAGCTGACTCATTACGCCACGGCTTTTCTGAAAGATTTCATACTGTTGTTCCAGTTCCATTGACTGGAAAGCGAGGCAGACCCAAGAATCCTTTAGTTGCATTAGACCCGTATTTAATGTATGCCACAGTACATAAGACACGTAAAGAAAGTAAAATTTTAAAATGGAGACTAAAGTTGTCTTTGGCGATCCTAAAAATATTGATTCAATTTTTGCCAATTCTCCAAATAAGAAATAAATATTGCTTACATAGAAATATACAATTTGAATTAGTGCGCAATTTGGATGACTATTTAACTTGTAAATCACCTAAATTTGCAAAATCAACTAAGTTTTTAAACGCAAGAATGGCTATAAATATTACCACGGCACGAAACTCTGAGAGGATTAGTTCAAAACCTGTAGTAGAAACGGTATTACAGCATTCTCATAATTAAATATATTTTTTATAATTTTATACGGCCGCATTCAAACTCAAGTAAAATTTTTGATAATAAAAAAAGAAAAACAATATATGTTCCTGCCACGCCCAGCCATGGCCGCCGGTATCACTATCCGCCCCCTAAATTAAGGGTACTACTAGTTTGTTAGCCATATATCAACTAAAAACCGACATCACCTGATTATGATGGTCATGGCCTGATTATTTTTATCTCTGGACTAACTATGCTGCTATGCACAAATTTGATGCGATTAAGTCTAAAAAAAGTTTAAATAAATATAACCTGAAATCCCGCTCATTTTTTACCCGATGATATTCGGATATTAATCACAATAATTTTACTAATTCAAGTAAATTTTCAGTATTAGGTGGTGTTATATTAAATGATTTAAAAATTTCGTTCTGTGAAGCTAAAACTTCCTTTATAAATACTTCATCATCAGCGTTAAAGAAGCATTTAATATTGTCAATATGTCTTATTAGCTTG
>JAISEL010000064.1 GCA_031264185.1 Deltaproteobacteria bacterium | reverse complement strand
TCACGGTATAATAATGCTTTAGCCGTACTACAAGTAAACTACAGAAATTGCATAATTTTTGAGTATGCTAAAGACTGAAGAAACAAAGGATAAACTCTTTTATCATAATTATCCGCCGGAGTAATATTTGATGAAAGGTTCAGAATTTTTGATTAACACTACAATGTAACTTTTAATTTTTTTCACCCCCGTATTTTTTTCCACAGTAATTCTAATTTTGGCCAGCAGCTCTTTTAGGATCGTTTAGGCCGAGGACATACTGAAAAAAAACTTCACTGCCTGAATCTGGTATTGACGACCGCAATCGGTGATGTCGGCTTTTAATTGACATGACTAACAAGCGAGTATCTCCCTTAAATTCAGGGGGCGAGTAGTGATACCGGCGACCATGGCTGGCGTAGTAGGAATATATATTGTTTTTTATTTTTATTATCAAAAATTTTACTTATGCTTGAGTGAGGTCGTATAAATTTATAAAATAATATATTTATAACCATTTTTGCGTTTAAAAATTCAATTGATTTTGCAAATTTAGGTGATTTACGAATTAAATGGGCATCCCAGTTGCGCCAATTCAAATTGGATCTTTCTATGTAAGCAGTATTTATTTTTTTACTTGGAGAGTTAACAAAAGCTGAATCAATATTTTTAGGATCACCAAAGACAACTTTAGTCTCAATTTTACAAATTTTACATTCCTTGCGTGTCTTATGTACTGTGGCATACATTAAATTTGGGTCTAATACAACTAAGGGGTTCTTGGGTCTGCCTCGCTTTCCAGTCAATGGAACTGGAACAGCAGTATGAAATCTTTCAGATAAAGCTGTGGCGTAATGAGCCAGCTCATCCGAGACGAATAGAGGCATAGTTGTAATCCTGTCAGCTATGTCATTAACAAAACGAGTGGCGCCGCCAAGTCTGCGGCGGCCAATCAAATAACTTATTATCAATCGGGAAGGAGTGTCAATCGCGGTCCAAATCCAGACTCTCCCGAGTTTTAATTCTTCTTCAATGTTCTCTTCCGTAAAATAATCATCTTCGGAGTCCGAGTCGTCTTCAGAAGATTCATCACTTTCTTTTTTTTTACAAAAGACCAAAGTTCATCCAGCTGTACCTCTGTCAGCGGCAGAGATCTTAGCAGTCTGTCAGGAACCTTGGCGCAATGAACCCCGATTCGAAGAATGACGTCGTTAGCCTTTTCAGGCGGATCTAAGAATAATCCAACAGTATCATCAGCGGTCTTGACGGAAAACATTGGTCGGTATTGACACACCAAGTCCGTTGTCTTTGGAGGTGAATCACCTCTTGCCTCAGCACATGCAAGCTTTATTTTTTTGATTCCAAGTTTTTTGGCCAGGGCGTGCACGTCCAAGATGGCATGATCTTTTAGGGGAGTGTGCCCCAGGAGTTCCAGGATAAGAGACTTTCGAGTCTCGTCAACAGAAAATTTAGGCGGCCTGCCCGAACGATGACTGTCATTGTCATCATAAATCCGTCAAACCCGAAAGAAATGAACAGTTTTTCCATTTAGCTGTCTTTAATAGTGAGCTAAAATATCTTTATATAACAGATAATATTATCATTAAGTCGTTATATTTTTTGAGCAAAATACCTGAACAACTGACAAACTGCCCTTCGCGCTGATCTTAAAAGTCACCAAAAGAAGTTTTTTAAAAAGAAGCTCAGTTTTTTGGCCTCATTTTTGATTTTGTGAAGATACAGGGAAGTAAAACTGGGTTTGCGAAGTGTTTTTTGGCCGTAAGTCCGGAACTTTAGGGCTTTTGAAGAAGTTCGGGCCGTCTGGTAAATGTCTTATTTTAGTAAAATGGCGGTTAATTATGAACATCAATAGTCTTAAACATTTGTTTTGGGTTTTTATGAGGGCCGCCTAAAGATGAACCTCAAGCTTTATGGCATTAATTTTGCTATAAGACTTTCGGAAAACCCGAGGTCGGCAAAAAATGCCCGGGTCAAGTAAATAGGTCGGCGGGGTCAATTGGAGGAGGTTGTCATGGAACCGCAAGTTAATACAGGCGGCTGGTCCCCGGAAGCGGACATAAACCATGTTCTGGAAGGTGAAAAGCTCTTTGCCCAGGGTCAGTCCGGGGAAGCTCGGGCCATGTTTCAAAAGGCGGTCGACCTGTGCCCCGGCAATGTTCAGGCCTGGAATAACCTGGCCGTAGTCTCTTTAAGCGGCGATCATCTGGCTGAGGCTGAGGGGTATCTGAAAAAAGCCCTGGAAATAAAGCCGGAGTTTTTGGAAGCTCGCTTTAACTTAGCCGAGGTCCACACCATAGGCGGCCAGTTTCATAAAGCGGCAAAAGAACTGAAGAAGATCCTGGATTTCAAGCCCGACGATCTGCCCACAGTCAAAAGACTGGCCCAGATTTATCTGGAAATGGGTCTGACCGAAGAGGCTCGGGCTATTTTGGATGATTCGGACAATCTAGGGTCCATGAGGGCCTTCATTGACTCTTTATGGCTGGGCATCAAGTTTTTTGCCATGGCTGAGGATTTAACCCCCAGGGCTCGTTTGGAAAATTTGATGCTGGCCGTTTTAAAGCTCATTGACGGTCAGGACGGCCGCAGCCAGGTTTACCATCTGGTAGGTGAAGATCCGGTTGACGGCAAGCAGGTCGTTTTGTCCAATTTAAGCGAGCATTTTTACTACAAAGAAAACAGGGAGCTGCAAAAAGATCCGGTTGAAAAGAACGAAGTTCAACTGGTCCTGACAATCGGTGAGCATGAGGATTGGGCTGAGTTCCACAAGGCTTTAAAGAACGAGATGCGGGCCGAAGGCGGGTGCTTAGGCGATTTCACTCAGACGAAAAAAGTTCTGCGTCAGGACCGGTTCCGCAAATATGATCTAAGTTCCACCCTGGACTATTTTCGGTTAAATGTCGGTCCCTGCGACTGCCACGTCGTCCGAGCCCATCTCGTCTAGTAATTTGAGGTAAAAAGTGACCTATAATCCCAACAGTTTTCCTAGTAAAAATCCCTCTTTAGGGGTTTACGGCCACGAGCTGGAGATATTAAAGAGAAAAGAGCACCGGCCGGAGAAGGCTAATCCGGATGTTCCGCCCAGATCCGGAGAAAAGGATCCCACTTTTAACGCCAGTCAACTTTTAAACAACAGTCCCGGGCAGATTGTCTTCCGCCCCAAAAGCCCCAAAGCTGATGAGCAGGTCAAGAAAGAACCGATCCCGGCTCCGGTTTACGCGCCTGGTCTTTATCAGGATGCCTTCAGCCGCCTTGGTTTACTTAATATCGCCAATATCTGCGATTTAGGGTGCGGAGCCGGTAATTTTACCGGCATCATGGCTAAAAACAGGCAAAGGCCGGAAGTCTATCTGGGAGTCGATAACAGCCACGCCCAGATTTCCGTGGCCAGGGCCGCCTATCCGGGGTGGAATTTTATTTACGGTGATTTTTTAAACCCTCAGATCTGGGAACAGTATGAAAGATATGAGGCGTTTTTGTTGATTAATGTCCTGGATACCCTGGAAGATGATCTGGGACTTCTGTCTATCCTGCCTTCGGAGAAGCCAGTTTTATTTTCCATGCCCAGATCGGAAAAAGAAGGTTCGGTCAGGTTTATTGACAATCAGGTGGATTTGAAGCAAAGATACGGCAATCTTTTGAACATCCGTTCCGTAGGCCGTTTCCGGACTCCGGAGACAGTCTACAGTATGGTCGTGGGTGTTCGCTGGTAAACGGACCGGAGGCAAACTATGTATTCGGAAAAAAAGAAGCTGCAGATGGCTAAAATTCAGGATCTGGCCGACAGTCTGGAAGTGGAGATATTGGCTCATTTCTACCAGAGACCGGAAATTAAGGCCGTGGCCGATTTTGTCGGGGGCAGCCGGGGTATTTTCAGGAGGCTTAAAAAATCTAAGGCTCAGACGATCGTTTTGTGCGGCGTTGATTTTATGGCCGAAACCATTTCCAGTCTTCGGCCGGAACTGAATATTTTAATTCCCAGACACGACGCAGCCTGCCCTTACAGCGAAACAGTAAGCCCCAGGACAGTCTGGGAAATCCGCCGCGATGATCCCAAGGCTTTTATTGTGGCTCAGGCTAAAGCCCCCCGTGAAGTTAAGGAACTGGCCGACAGCCTTATGCCAGACGACTTGACCCCTGACTTTTGGTATGATAAAGTTCATGACAATCACTTATATATACTGCCAGGAAGGATTGGGGAGAGAGCGGAGAATTCGTTTTCAGGCTCCAGAGGATCTGTTTGTCAGGTTCACTGGCAGGTGGAAGTCAGCCATGTAGCCCAGGCCAAAAAAGAACACCCCGAGGCTTTGGTGGCGGCCAATGTTCTGTGTCAGCCCGAAGTTCTGGCCATGGCTGATAAAATAGGTGACAGTCAGGCTCTGTGGGAATTTTGCGGCCATCATTCGGCTTTGGAATTTATTGTGGTTGCGGAAATGGGATTGGCCGAGTCATTAGGTCAGACCTTTGGTCACAAGAAGTTTTATGAGCCTGAGGTGGAAATATTCTGTCCCAATATGAAGCTGACCAATTTAAAGGATTTGATTACGGTTTTGGAATCTTTTCAGCTCCGGCAGGGGCTAGTGACCCATTTCGGTTCCCGTCCGTCAGAAGGTCTGTCTAGCCGTCAATCATCTACCAGCTAAAGCCGGAAGGCTGGGAAGAACCCTGGATCGACAGGGGAAAGCGGCAACCGGCCCGTTACGTTTTCCGTAGGTTTGGACCAGCGGGGGTGTTTAAAAGTTTCGCCCTCTTGAAGTCCGGGGCAGGCGTCAAGCCAAGGGCAGGTTTGAGACAGACCGGGACTTTACGCCTGAGGAAAACATTCCTGACGGGAGCGGCCCGAAAGGGTTCGTTATTATGCCCTAAAGGGCATTTATTATTCGTTTTTAAATTAAGAAGGAGGCGTTTCCTCCCCGGTCTTTTGGCCAGGGTTTCTGCGCCGAAGAGCGAATGATGATGATTTACCTGGATAACGCGGCCACTTCCTTTCCCAAACCTCCTGAGGTTTTAGAAGCCGTCCGGGCGGCCTTAGCTGCTCCGGCCAGTCCGGGCCGCAGCGGTCACGCTCCTGCATTAGCCGCCTCCCGTCTAATCCACAAGGCCAGAAAAAACATTGCCCGAGTTTTTGGTATCAGCGACAACAGCCGGATCTGTTTCACGGCCAACGTGACGTGGTCTTTAAATATGGTCATAAGCGGTCTGGGTTTAAAGGCCGGGGACCACGTTTTGTCCGGGGCTCTGGAGCATAATTCCACAGGCCGGCCTCTTGAGCGCCTGAAACGTGAAATGGGCGTGGACTGGGAAGTCGTGCCGCCAGCCAAAGGTTTTTTATCCCCCTCTGATTTTAAAGCCCGAATACGGTCCAATACCCGTCTGGTCGTTTTAAACGAGGCCTCCAATGTCAGCGGGGCCCTGTCTCCGGCTGGGGACATTAAAGAGGCCATTGGCTCAGTTCCCATCCTTTTAGATACCGCTCAGACGGCTGGGGCTATGCCCATGGACGATTACGGCCAGTGGGCCGACTTTATCGCCTTCACCGGCCACAAGGGGCTGTTGGGACCGACCGGAACCGGGGGGCTTTATATTAAAGAAGGGCTGACTGTCCGCTCTCTGGCCGCTGGCGGCAGCGGCAGCCGCTCGGAAAGTCTGGTGCATCCCGATTTTATGCCTGATGCCCAGGAACCGGGAACAGCCAATACCCACGGGTTGGCCGGTCTGGCAGCGGGTGCGGAATTTATATTAAAAGTCGGTCCGGATCGAGTCAGGCGGCATGAAATGGAATTGACTCAGTCATTTTTAGACCTGATTTCCGGGATTCCCGGGTTGACGGTCATAGGTCCTGGCCAGGGGGAGATGCGGCGGGTGTCCACTGTTTCGGTGGTCATAGACGGCTGGTCCTGTTCGGATCTGGCTGTAAGCCTGGAGAAAGATTACGGTATAATGATCCGGGCCGGTCTCCACTGCGCTCCTTTGGCCCATCAGTATCTGGGTACTTACCCCGGAGGGACAACCAGGTTTTCTTTTGGCTACTTTAATACGCCGGCGGATGTAACGACTGCGGCCCGGGCTCTTTCGGAACTGGCTAGATCAGCTAAATGAGAGAAGAAGGGCATGACTGATATCAATGATTGTAAAACAGAACCGGCCGAAATAATTCTGGTCTTTGCCTCCAATACCAGGATCTTAAATGCCGAAGACCTTTTGGAAGAAAAGAATCTGCCTTTTATCCTGACCCCGGTACCCAAGGAAGTTAACCCTAACTGCGGACTGGCCATAAGCTTTACGGAACCTAACCAGGATAAGATTATTCCGGTCTTGAAAGAAGCCGATCTCATGCCGTCTGCTGCTTATCGGCGTCAGGGCCGTGAGTTTAGTTCCTGGCCCCTGGCCCAGCCATCCCCCCAACCAATTTCATAGCCAATATCCAGGCCTGTGTTCAGACTAATCTCATAGTCGGGCAAATTAATTTTTCGTAAAAATATCAAAATGCCGTCTGCTGCCCTTAAAGCGAAACCAAAGGGGCCCTCGGCAATTTAGAGGCCAAAAAATAATCCGAATCTGCTCGTCCCTGTCAGAAGTCACGCCTGAGCTTTTCAAGATCCGCCAAAATCATTTTAGACCAAAGAAATAAAGAGCCTCAAAAGAATTCCGGAATGAGAGATTATTGGTCATGATCCGGACTAAAAATCCAGGTAAAACCAACAAAATATACATGTTACTTAATGGTAGAGTATTGATTGGCTTAAAAGACTTGTACTGGGAGCATTGTTAATAACCTGCCAATAAGCCGATTGACAGAAATGGTTCCGTTTGGTAAACTTAATATGAATTTGAGGGTCCGGGAAAATGAACATGGCTCTCACAGTTAAGACGGTTCCGGACTCTTTTTGGGGATTAATTTGATTCGTGTCAGGTCTCGGCGAGAAAAATTCCGTATCTTCCTGAATCCGCTTTGTTTCTTCCGTCGCTTTGTTCAAGGCTTTATTACATTTTGCTTTAGCCAGGCCTTTTTACAGTTCAAGGCTCAAAATAACTATGTTTAAGAAAAGTCTTTTGTTTATTTCTGTCTTAACGGCAGTATTACTGCCTTCTTTTGAAGCCAATTCATACCGAATTTACCGGATAGCGGTTGATGACCATTACCCGCCGTTTTCAGTCTTCAATCGTCTGGCCAATCATGTGGAAGGCATTGATGTTGACATGACCCAGGCAATCTGTAAAATGCTTAATATCGAATGTCTTATCACCAGTTTGGATTTCCCCGAGGGGATAGAAGCTCTGCAAGACGGGCAGGTCGATTTGGTCTGTTCCGGTCCAGGATTTCCTTTAGTCCGGGACGAAAGAATCATTTGGTCGGAGAACTATTTCCGGTCAACGAGTGTTTTTGTGGGGCTGGATAAATCGGTGAACGAAGACTTCAGCCAGACGCTAAAAGGTTTGAGGATAGGGGCCGTCCAGGATTCAGTCCAGGCAGAATACCTCAGCAGAACTTACAGCCAAGATACTGCAGTCGTTGAATATAAGGAATTCCAGGATATCATGACCGCCTTGATATTAGAGGAGATTGATTTTGGTTTTGTGGATATCATGGCCACGTTCTATTACTTTCAAACCGATCGGAGTCTGGTTTTTGACATCTTCGGCCATCCGGTTAATACAGGGGACGGGGCTCTATTACTGATGTTGGAAAAAGAATCGGAAATGATGAATAAAATTAACTCGGCTATCATCGAACTCCGCAGCTCCGATGAATATGAAACTATTGCAGAAAGATACTTTGATTTTTTTATTTTTTAGGAAATAGTTTGAGTTCGGCCGAAAAATGTAACGACAGACTTAATTAAGTCTCAGAGATTTTTGGTCATGAAAGTAGACGTAAACAAAAAAGCCTGCATAGGCAGAAACCGTATCAAATGCAGCATATCTTTATTTTTTGCCACTATATTTTCGGCCATTTTGCTGGTTTTTGCTGTTTTGAGCTTCAAGGAAGTCGACCAAATCAAAAAAGTTCAGGCCTTAACTGAAGAGATTTACACCTCCACTCTGCCGACTTTGGTCGAAAATCAAAAAATGCTCATAAATGTCCAGAACTTAAGGCATTTGGTTCAGCTGGCTTATTATTCCGATGATTTATTCATAAGGCGCAATTCCAGGCTTAAAGCCAGGATCATAGTCGGTGACCCTGTTTTTTCTTCGACCGAAGAGATGCGGAAGCAGGGCTCTCTTATTATTGAAGGGGTTGACAAACTGGCCAATGTTCGCAACCGTATAAGCATATTAAAAAATGCCCTGGTCAATAAATCAATCCAGTACCTGCATCTACTTGAGGATGTTTTATTGCTGGTCAAAACAGAAGATGATACCTCCGAAATTTTTAAAATAATTAAGTTATACATAAAAAATGACGTTACCAGAAATGCTGATGTCCATGAATTCGGCGACAGGTTTCAGCTGATACTGGACCACTTTACTTCCTTAAAAAGACTGATGGCCGATGCTTACAAAAGCTCAGACAGCTTGCAGAAAAAATTATTGGAAGGCGACCGGTTTATTGCCGTCATGAGCCAACAGACTCATGAGCTTATTGGTCTGATTGATGAGCTGGTAAACATCTGGAACGAGGTCGACAAAAAGGCCGTTGAGCTTATCAACCTGGTCCGGGCAGGCACGGAAAACAGCATTGGTACCGGTCTTACTTCCATCATGGAGGGCGCGGATTCTGTTCTGAAATCAATGTACGTCTTTTTAAGCAGCGTCACTTTAGCTGTCCTCATTTATTTTTTTGGCGTTTATTTTTTCATTACCAAGCCTCTTCGGTGGACAAGCGGTAAACTGAAAGACATCCAGTCCGGCAAGACCGTTTCCTATATCCCTTCCATTTTTATTGCCGAGATAGCCACCATCGCCGATTTACTTAACCGTTTCAGCTTACAGCTGACCGATCTCTACCAAAGAGCCAGTCAGCTGGATGAGGAAAAGGCTAAAAAGAACGATCTGAAGGAAATAATGACGGCTGTTTTTACCTCCAGTATGGACGGCTATCTCGTCTGGAACAATATCCAGAATGTTATGGAGGTAAATCACCGGGTTTTAGACTTACTGTCTCTGCCGGACTCGGTGGATTTCACCAATAACCCTGAGGATTTTGGCTTAAGTAACAGCTATTTGGGCCGGTCATTTGAACAGGCGATCACGAAGGGCTATTTCAGGGAAGAAGTCCAACTCAATAGCGCCGACCAGAAACCGATTCCGGTGGAAATAACTCATCTGCCCGTCCATCTTCATGGCGGTCTGGGCCTTTTGTCTTACATCCGGGATTTAAGGACCCAGAAAAAGCACGAGGAGTTTCTCCGCCGGGCCAAAGAAGCGGCTGAAGTGGCCACAAGGACGAAAAGCCTTTTTTTAGCCAATATGAGCCATGAAATAAGAACACCCATGAACGGCCTGCTGGGTCTGGTTCAGCTTCTTCTCCAGACGAAGCTTGATGCCAGCCAGACGGAATATTTGTGCCAGCTCCAGAATTCGGCCGAAGTCTTGCTGAAGATCATAAATGACATCCTGGATTTTTCCAAAATTGAGGCCAACAGCCTGAAAATTGAGGAAATAGACTTAGACTTGGAAGTTATCCTGAAAACAGTGCTGGACTTTAACTACCCCAGGGCAGAAGCTAAAGGCATTGAACTGGTCCTGGAAATGGCTCCGTCTTTAGCCACGTGTTTTAAAGGGGATCCGACCAGATTAAGTCAGGTCTTAAATAACCTGGTCTCAAACGGGGTTAAGTTCACCGAAAAAGGTCAGGTCACCGTCAGGGTCAAAAAGATCTGGGCTGAAAATCAGGTCAGTGACCGGAACGTCCTTTGCTTTGAAGTCATTGATACCGGTATAGGCTTAAGCCAAAGTCAGGCTGCCTCGCTTTTTTCTCCCTTTACTCAGGCCGATATCTCCACGACCAGAAAATACGGCGGCACCGGCTTGGGTCTGGCCATTTCCAAGAGATTAGTCGAGATGATGGGCGGCGAAATTCGGTTGGAAAGCGAAATGGGCAAGGGCACAAATATGTCCTTTACTGTTCCTATGAGACCGTCAGAATCCGTAAAACACCAGGCTAAAAATCACTTTATGAGCCCGGAAGTCTTGATATTGGCCCAAAGTCCGGTCATAATCAATAATCTTTCCTATAATCTGGACAATCTGGGCATAACTTCAGTCGGCACCGATAACCTCCTGGATTTCAGCGTCCTTCTAAGAAAAGAAACCCGGCAGGATGCGGTATTGTTTGTGGACTGGGAGAACGCCCAGGAGGCGCGACTGGCCGATCTTTTGACTGAAGTCGGCGGCGATACTCGGTGGCCTGTAATTGTGATAACCGACCAGTCCAAATCAGTTAAATTGGGTAAAATCTTGCCTGGCCAGAGGGCGGTTCTGCGCAAACCGGTTTTCCCTTCATCTTTGGAACTGGCTCTGGCTAAGGCTTTAAGGCTCCGGCCGGCCAAAACGGCCCAGCCTCAAGTCCCCAAGGTCTACGAAATTCCGGGGCTTAAAGACCTTAGGATTCTTCTGGCCGAGGATAATCCAGTTAATCAGCTCGTGGCCGTCAAATTCCTGGAAAAAGCCGGCCTTTCGGTGACCGTGGCCAATAACGGCCAGGAAGCCTTAGATCTTCTGGATAGGGCCCAGTTTGACCTGGTTCTAATGGATATTCAGATGCCGGTCATGGACGGACTGGAAGCCACACGCTTAATCAGAGCCCGGCCGGAGTTCCTGAATCTGCCCATAGTGGCCATGACAGCCCACGCCATGATCGGGGACATGGAAGTCAGTTTAAAGGCCGGGATGGATGCCCACGTCACAAAGCCCATTAATTTTGAAGAGCTTTTTAAGACTATCATAAAACTCATGGATCCGGACCGGAAGGAGATTCCTTTAAAATCAGCCTCAGGGGAGAAATGATTTTAAGCTTTAGCTTTTCGGCCCAAAAATAAAAGAGTCTGGGCAATGACGGCCAGAACCGGAATCTCAATTAAAGGGCCAATGACTAAAGCTAAGGCAATGAGCGGCTGGTCGGGAAAAGCGGTTACGGCCACGGCCAGGGAGACAGGGGAGTTTCTTGCCAGGGTCGTTATGGACAGACTGACCGAGTCTTCATAGTTAAATTTAGCCAGTTTGCCGGCCAGACGGCTGACGAAAAAATTAATGAAGAAAAATAACAGGACCGGCGGCAGGAGGACGTAAAATTGAGTAACGTTACCCGTCAGTTCTCTGGCTTCTGAGGCAAACATGCTCATTATGGCCAGCCATAGAAACAGAAAAATGTGGTCGGCGAAAATACTGTTAAGTCCGCGTCTTAATAAATTACTCTCCGAAAAGATTTTTTTTAAAATTAAACTTAAACCCAGTGGCAGAAATAGAGTCCACAGGATGCTTTTCAGGATAAGACCGCCCTGGACCTCACCGGATAAGCCGGTAAATATAAAAAGATAGACCGGCAAAAGTAAAAGCTGAACTATGAGATTCATTGGCAAAATTGAAGTGGACAGAGGGACATTCCCTTTGGCCATGGCCGTAAAAATCAGGTACCAGTCCGTGCATGGGGTAACTAAAAGCATGAGGTAGCCGATTTTTAAGGCCGGGGAAAGGGGCAGAAAAATTTCAGCCAGAATGTAGCCTAAAACAGGTATCCAAAGAAAATTAATGCCCAAAGAAATCATAGCGAACTTTAAGTTTTTGAAACTTTGGCCCAGGTCATTAAGCGGTGTCTTTAGAAAAACCCCAAAGAGCATGGCGATTAAAAGGGGGCTTATTAACCGGCCTGCCGTAGGACTAAATGCGTCCCATTGTCCCAGAAAAAGGCCTAGGATGATAGCCAGAATAATCAGTAAAGACTCAAGTTTTTCCAGAAGATTCAAAATTTTCTCCCCGTATCTCCCGTAGCTTTAAGTAGATTAATTTAACCACCGGAACCTTTGGGGCTTTTTTATGAAAAAAGTATTTCAGAGACTGTCTTTATGACCTGACCAGGTTAAACACCATAACCTGTAGCAGCCGGAGCCAGATAAGCCCGCTGCTTTAAAAATACTTTGCCTGAAAGGAGGCCATAATTTTCCCTGGCTGCAAAATTACCCCTAACCCCCCAGAGCTGAAAAATCCCGTCGACAGAGAGTACTTTAAAAGTCGGATTTTGGATGAAAATCGAACTGATGCTATTTTACAGCTAATTTAACCCCAGGTCAAACCATGATAGCTCAACTTCAAAGCTTAATCGAAAGTTGGGCATAATAGAACCATTTGATAGTTAAATAGTTTAATTATTTGTCAAAGGTTTTTCCGGCCAGATTCAGTGACCTGGGGTTTTAGAGATTATCCGGGTTGGGCCTACGGACGGATAAAAGAGATAAAAAAAACTCCAAAGACGAACAGAGCCTTTAAACACCTGGCCAATGTTTGGCTATTTCGCAGAACTATTCTCGGCATTTAATTCTGAGAATGCTGTAATACCGTTTCTATTACAGGTTTTGAGCTAATTCCCTTAGAGTTTCGTGCCGCGGTAATATTTTGGTCTTGGCCGGAAATATTTAATTTAGCTATAGGCACTATTTTCCCATGAGCGCTGAAATTTGAATCATTTCAACTTTTTTATTATTATATGGGATCAGAGCTTTTATTTCATTTTTTAGGCGAAAGAAAGGCATGGAGACGACAAAAATGAGATATGATTAATAAAACAAGTCCCTTTGATTTTTTTCGGCTCCCGAGCTTGAACAAAAAATTCTTAAATAGCCAAAAATCCTTTTGTTGCGTTGCGGTTGAGCCGTTAAATCCAGGCTTAATGAAAACTGATTGCAGTAATATATCAGCCCTTTCCCTATGGTGAAAAGCTTTTTTGCCCGCTGATTTTTTTAATCCGAGCTGCAGCATTTTGTCTGACCGGAGTTTTTTGGACATCACAAAATATGACAAAATATGTCCCTATAGAGGCAGCACATGCAAAGAACCGCCACATGTTGTGGTTTGTCCGAATACTTATTGTTTTTTATTCATAATTATCTAAATTAGTAACTGTATATCGCTATTTGATAGGCCGGAATATGTCCTCACAATTGTCCATAAAAAAGCCTGAGGAAAAATAAATTACAGCGGGGGCAATTTTTCGTAAACTATATGCGGGATAAAAGAGATTTTTCCGGCAATATACAAAATTATAGCTATCTATTTTTTGACTTCATTTTATAGATTTTCTTTGGGTCGCCAATTTCATTTTATAAGGTTTTTTACTAACGTAATTAGAATAAATATATAGAATATCTGCGGTAATTTATAGAGACGGAATTTTAAATTTTGGCAAAATAATTGTTATAGTTTTTCCGGCATGTATTTTATCACTTTGCCCTCCGGCTTGACTTTTGTTTTTCCTTTTGGTATAAGATGTTCTATGAGTAAATTTACCTTTTACGTATTTCTTAAAGCCTTGAAAATAAGGACTTTATTTGCTTTATCTGCCTTAGGATTGGCTGTTTATCCTGTCTGGCAAGAACACCTTTCCAGACTGAATATGATTACTGTACTCAGCCAGATTCCGGTCGAGGTTCCGCCTTCGGTCGGTCCGGTGGTTATGTCCAATTACAGTTCCGGTCTGACTCCAACCAGTCAGATTTTGGATCAGGTCAAAAAACAGGCTAATGTCCCTCCGGTTCTGGATAAAAAAGCTGAGGTCTACGAGGACCTGATTCTGGCAGTGTCCGAGGAAAATGAGGTCTCGCCGGCTCTGATTCGGGCCGTTATTCAGGCTGAATCTAAGTTTAATCATCAGGCTGTCTCTGCTCAGGGGGCGGTCGGACTGATGCAGGTTCTGCCCAGCACAGCCAAGTCGGTCGGGGTCCTCTCCCCCCAGACTCCTCGTGATAATTTAAAAGCCGGAGTTCGCTATCTTAAGGTCCTTTTAAACCAGTTTGATGACGACGAAAGACTGGCTCTGGCAGCTTATAACTGCGGTCCTGATGTCATCCGGCGTTACGGCAATCAGATGCCCCCTTTCAGGGAAACCCGCAAATTTGTCTCCCTAGTCCTTGAATATTACCACTCCCAGATTGACTCTTAGTTTTTTGGTCTCGCAGGCTGGGCGGTTTTCTTAAGCAGAGTAACCCGTCCTCCGGGGCCTTCTTTAAGAATGTCTCACTCCTTTTATCTGAAAAGCCTAAAATGTTTTATTTGTGATAATTGATTCTACATGGTCAGGCAGAGGGTATCAGTTGCCGTCACACTCCCAGCTAAAGGAGGGGTTGCAGGAGTCCGCGATTGCCTGTGGGGCGCAAGGCCGAACTCTCTCCAATCAATAAATAAATATCAAATCCGGGCCGATTTGGAGTAAAATATACAAGTCAAGTTTACATTATTGAGATGAAAACCGCCCAAAGTAGCTCAACGGCCCTCAAGTCGGTCAAGGTCCGTATGACTCAGATCCGGGATCGTTCCTGAGGAGTTGCCGTTAAGAACCCGACCATCATTCTTTGGCTGTGAATTTGAAGAAGCGCAACTTCGGGGTCTGCTTTTTTAAAAAAAAACGAGCTGCCCTTTGTTTCGGACAGTCAGAATTTGTTATGGCTTGCGAAGTGCCTCTGGCTGGGGCCGGGGATTAAAACTATGTTCCCCTTGAAAACAGGATTGACCGGAGAAAAGCCGTAATACTTCATGCCTTTATGGTCAAAAGTCTTATGAGCCGCTTATTTCATCAGACCAGTCAGAGTCTTCGGAAACGTTTTGGCGATTCAGAATCTGAAGCAGTACAGTCCTTGTGACCAGTTACAAAACAGATTGGACCAATTGAGATGAAAAAAGCATCTATTAAAATATTAATTTTACCTATTTTAGTTATTTTAGGTTTATTGAGACCTATTTATGGTGCTCATGAATCTCTGGCCCAGATGGATTATATACAGCCGGTCGTCATCTCTCCCCGCCAGTTAACAGAAGCCTATATTTCTGATTTTCATGCCGCCGACGCCCGTTACACAGGTAAACTTTTGGTGGTGACCGGCCGGATTAAGTCTATTTTTCCGCCGGACATGACCTACCGCCGGGGACCGTATCCTTTTGTGACCATGGATACTGGTCCTTATCAGCCTTTAATTATTTATCTGTGGGACTGGGAAGCTGTGGCCGCTACTAGTGTCCGTCCGGGCAGGACAACTACGGTCATGGGTTTCTGTCAGGGGGTCAGGCCCCAGCTGTCTTTGGTTGATTCCTGCCTGTATCCTGGCGGCTGCGGGGGGCCGGTGGCCAATTTTTACGGCCCCTATTTTAAACTGCCGCCGTCTGAGCCCAGAAGTTCGCCTCTCCGGTAAACCTGGGATTTTAGTCTGTTAGGGGTCACTCCAAAATAAACGCTCCAATTTATTTTACCGTAATAATTTTTATGATTAATTGGCTAAAAAATGGAGCTCAAAAAATCATTTTATTAAGCTTTAATATAGGATAATTGTATAATTTTATTCGCTATTAAAATTATTTTTTATATTCATAGATAAAATTTGATTTTTAGATAATTTAATGGCTGTTTGATAAGCAGAATAGTCTAAAACACAAGATACAGTTAGACCGGCTGATGTTTTGGTCGATGATATAAATTTAACTGCAGTTTCATAATTTATAAATGGCTCTCCTCTCCGATTTGAACTTATAAAAGAAAACAATTTATGTACAATTTTATTCCATTTACTGGTTCCCGGGAGGAAATTGCATGCTGAAATTGGCAATTTTATTTTATCAGCTATATTTTGCAAGCTGTGTTTCCATAGATGAATTCTATTACCACTGCTTCCCCCTGAGTCCGCAGTGATAAGAATTCCAGAAGAATTTTTATACAGTAATTCTCCATATTTTTTCCACCGCCAATAAATTGAGGAGTTTGCGGCGAATTCTGATGTATCATGATCCGTTGTTCCAATCGGTGACGTGCCTTATATTATTTTTGATGTCATTCATATCCACTAAACGGAAGAGTTCTCGGCAGACTAGGTTTTGGAAGATCATGATCGTTAACTGCGGAAAGGCAGACTCCCAGTTTGTTGAACAGACTTTCGCCGCCTTTCCGGAATTTGGTCGTCAGCCCCTGGCTCACAGTGGGATATATTAATCCACTCGCTTAACCGCCGGCAAATAA
>JAISEL010000012.1 GCA_031264185.1 Deltaproteobacteria bacterium | reverse complement strand
CGATATGCTTCAAAACCAGAGCAGGGTCAATGGTCTTGTTGCCATGCCGCTGACGAATCTCAAGCAGTCCCCTCATAATCTCGTCCAGCTCATCCTCTCCGGCTGGGATCAAGTGGCAGCTGAGGTCGGAATCAATTATTTCGCTCAATTTGGTATCTCCTCCTGGTCAAAATGGAACTAGGAAGAGATTATATCAAATTTGTTTAAAAAAGGTAACTAAAAAAATCTACACCCATCTATGACTGTCACCGCCTTGGAGGCCTTCCATTCCGGGCGGAAAGAGCTTTTTCAGGGTTTGGCCGCCGAAAAATTTATGAACTCCCCTGATTTCTCCCCAAAACCGGTCATTCGTCTGGACATGAGCCGATTTCGGGACTGCGACAGCAAGGAAATTCTTGAAAAGAAAATAATTGCCTGTCTGAAAGATATTGCTGAACAATTTAAGGTTACTATAAGTGAGATTGATTCCGCCGATGCCTTTTCCCGGCTGCTTGCAGCTGCCGGCAAGGCAGCCTCCCAAAAAATCGTCCTGCTGACTGACGAATACGACACCCCAGTTTTAAGCCTTATCCAGAGGAGCGAACTGACCTATGACGAGCGGCTGGTTGAAAAAATTCGGGAGACCGTGCGAAGTTTCTATTCCATGATCAAGGCTAATGACGAGTACCTTGATTTCGTCTTTATCACCGGGGGCACCAAGTTTTCCCGGATGGGCGTCTTTTCCGCTCTCAATAACCTTGAGGATATCTCCACTGATCCTGAATTCGCCGCCTTCCTGGGTCTGACCCAGGAAGAACTGGAGGTGAATTTCTCCCCGCACATCAAAAAGACAGCCGAAAAACTGCGGATGAGCGAAAAAAAGCTACTGACGTGTATCCGGGATTACTATGACGGTTTTTCTTTTGACGGGGAGACTAAAGTCTGCAATCCCTTCTCCGCTCTGCTCTTCTTCAGTGAAGGCGAGTTTAAAAAATACTGGTCGCTGTCCGGTTCCAATGCCCTAATCCGGAAATTTCTCAAGGACAAGAAACTTACGGTGGAGGAGTTTTCCGGCCTTCGGATCAGCAGTGATTTCGCCGATTCTCCCGGAGAAGCAGGCTCCACGCCTCCGGCCTGGTTTCTTTATCAGGCCGGGCACCTGACCCTGCGCAAGGATGACCAGGGCTCCTATTCTCTGGACTATCCTAACTTTGAAGTCCGGGCCTCTCTGTCGGCTCTGTTCCTGGATAATTTATACCCCTCCCGGAGTCAGGCCATGGAAGCCATATTGGAATTGGGCAAGTATCCGGCCGCAGGCGGTGTCCCTAATATGACAGCCGTTTTTTGGCGCCTTTACGCAGGCCTGTCTTATCCGGATCACGCGGATGCCTTTTCCGTTAGACTGGCCGGAAGAATTTTGGGCGGGCTTTTAAAGATGCTGAAAAAAAAGCCCAGGGACTTGCCTGACCAGCTCCCGGACTGGAGTTTTCTGATTGCAATGCGTAAGAAACAGGGTGAATATTTATACCGGAGCGCTTTGCAGTCCTGTCTGTGGGGAGCCGAGGCCCATGTCCAGCCCGAAGCCCGTAAAAACAGAGGCCGGTCCGATTTGGAGGTCAGGTATAAAGACCAGGTTTACATAATGGAGATGAAATTAGCCGCCGGAAGCAGGGCCGCCCTGAAAGCCGCCCATGACGGGATGGCCCGGATCCGGGAGCTTGACTGCGGAGGGGCCTGCAAAAACCCCATCCTGATTTCCATGGCTGTGGATACGGCGGTCAGGAACCTCGGGGCATGCATCTTTGAGAAAAACGGAAAAACCGCAGTTCTGGACCATCAGGAATTATACAGGCTGGCCCACCGGCCGGATACGGAATCCGATCAGATTTCAGCCTCCCCGGATAAGCCGGCAGAGGCTGAAAAGGCTTAGACAGAAAATCAACAGCCTTTCTGAAAAAAGCAAGTCCGGCGCTCCGCGAACGCCTGTGCGTCAGATGACACTCCAGTTAAAGTCAATTCACCTGCGCTGCAAAAGCCGGTTCCGGCCGAGGCTGTCCGGACCTGAGCAGTTACAGATCGGCTAACCCCGGCTGCTCTGCTTTAAAATCCAATCCGGACCTTATATTTTTTGGCGTTTATCGAAGACCCTCTGAGTCTTCCCCTGGCCGCGGGGCACGGTGTTGTCAGGAATAATCGTGACTTTGGCCTCAACGGTTAAGTTGTCTTTGATCTTGCGGCTTAAAACTCGGGTCAGTCCGGCGGCCGCATCCCCGTAAAGCGGTTCGGCGGCCTCGACACAGACTTCTAAGGTATCCAGATTATTGTCCCGGTCTACGATTATCTGATAATTGGGACTGAAACCATCGGTATCTAAAATCAGAGTCTCAATCTGGGATGGATAGACATTGATGCCCTTAATGATCAGCATATCATCGGAGCGGCCTCTCAGCCGGCTCATCCGGCGATGGGTCCGGCCGCAGGGGCAGGGTTCTTCAATTAAGCTGGTGATGTCCCTGGTCCTGTAGCGGAGCAGGGGGGTGCCTTCTTTAGTTAAAGTGGTCAGAACCAGTTCCCCTTCCTGACCCGGGCCTAAAATCTGACCAGTATTGGGGTCTATTATTTCCGGCAGAAAATGATCTTCGAAGATATGGAGGCCCACTCTCGACTCCAAGCACTCAATGGATACCGCCGGACCCATAATTTCCGACAGGCCGTAGATGTTCATGGCATTGATTGCCATGGTCTCCTCAATGGTCTGGCACATACTGTCCGACCACGGCTCAGCCCCGAAGACCCCGACTTTCAGGGGCAGACGGCTTTTGTCCCGAAAATCCAGACCTTCTTTTTTGGCCACTTCACTAAGGTACAGCGCATAAGTCGGTGTGCAGCACAGACCCGTGACCCGCAGGTCAGACATGAGCCGGATCTGCCGGACACTGGACCCGCTTGAGCAGGGAACCACCGCTGCCCCCAAAAGTTCCGCCCCGTAATGGGCCCCCAAGCCTCCGGTGAAAAGTCCGTAGCCGTAGGCCACATTAATGACATCGGACCGGCTTAAGCCGGTGGCCGTCAGAGATCTGGCCATCAGATGCGCCCAGACTTTCAGGTCATTGGCCGTATAGCCGACCACGGTGATCTTCCCGGTAGTTCCGCTGGAGGCGTGGAAACGGACAATGTCTTCCTGGGGGACCGCCGACAGCCCGTGGGGGTAGTTGTTACGCAGATCGTCTTTTTCGGTAAAAGGCAGCAAAGACAGATCGGCGGCGGTTTTCAAATCCCCGGTCTGAAAACCAATCTCCTTGAATTTATTGGCGTAAAAGGGCACCCTGTTCCGGCAAAGGGCGATAAGGTCTTTGAGACGTTCCAGCTGGAGTTTTTCCAACTCGGCTCTGGGCATCGTCTCATAGGCGGGATCATAGATCATGACATCTCCGTTGACTAAAGCAGTGAAGCGTTAAAACTGGACTGTTAGGTGTTTTTAATTAATTGTTTGAACTGCAGCCCCTCTCAGCTGGACACAGGCGGCCAGGGAGGGCTTAGGAAAAAATTTCCGTTTATTGTTATTTTATATTGATAAACAGATAGTTATATATTAATATAGCAATTTAACTGAAATATACTTAAATAACTGCTATTACCGCCGATTAACATCCTCATAGTGATATTTCACCAGCAATTAACAGAAAGTAAGGCCCTGAGCTCTGAAAGTTCCGGAATTCATTGCGTAACTTAAGCGGCGGCGCCGGACTGCCAGGGGAATCCAGGAGATTCTGACCGGATCTGCCAAAAAAAAGAAAATTCTTTTTTTTTGGTTAAAGCCTTATTTCCCGCTTCAGCTCACCGGGCGCCTCTCCGCCAGATCAACCAGCCGCTCGTAGTCGCTGTTGACCCTCCGGGCGATGAAGGCCACGTCATCTTCCGTAAGGTGCCTGTAGCGGCCCTGGGCCCGGAAGTAGTCGGCCAGAGGAGTGGGGTTGGGCGCCGGACGGTTAATACGGTAGCTGCCGTCAAGGACTTCATAGAGAGGGAAGATCCTAGAGGAAACAGCCAGGCGGGCGCTCTCTACAGCCAGCTCGGGTTTCATCAGCCAGCCGGTGGGGCAGGGCGAGAAAACATGGACATAGGCCGGACCCTCCACGGCGGCGGCTCGGCGGATTTTATTCATCAGGTCCAAATGGAATGCCGGGCTGGCTGTGGCCACGTAGGGGATGCCGTGGGCTGCGGCAATGGCCGGCATGTTCTTCTTCCAGGTGTGCTGGCCCTTGGAGCAGGCGCCTACCGGCGAAGTGGTTGTGCTGGCCCGGAAGGGGGTGGCCGAACTTCTCTGAAAGCCGGTGTTCATGTAGGCCTCGTTATCAAGACAGACATAAACAAAATTCTCGTGAAACCTTTCCAAAGCCCCGGAGAGGGCCTGAAGGCCTATATCGGCGGTGCCGCCGTCTCCGGCCAGAGCCACCACCGGGATGCGCTGATCATGACCCCGGCCTTTGCGTTTCAGAACTCTGGTGGCCGCTTCCACTCCGGAGGCCACTGCAGCCGCGTTTTCAAAAGCCACGTGGATCCACGGCATCTGCCAGGACGTATTAGGAAAACGGCTGGTGCAGACTTCCATGCAGCCGGTGGCCGAAACCGCGATAAATTCCGTCCCCAGGGCCTTTAAAACCAGCCTTAAAGCCAAAGCCTCGCCGCACCCCTGACAGGCCCCATGACCGGGGGCCAGGACTTCAGGCCCTTTAGGAAAATTCCTATTGGTTACCCTCTCAAAAGGGGCCTCAAACGCTCTCATTCGTACACTCCCACAAATTCCGCCCGAAGCTGGTTCCGGACGCCGGCCGCCCGCTCCCGGATATACTTAAAATTGGCCCGGGTCACATCGCGGCCTCCCAGCCCCAGAAAAAAATTGGTGATGTTCGGCCTAAGGCCGGAATTGCAGACCAGGCTCTTGACCTCCAGACCCACCGGGCCGCTGCCGCAGCCTAAGATCAGATGGCGGTCTACTACCGCCACATTTTTGGCCCCGGCCAGAGCAGCCAGCAGCTCCTCTTCAGGGAAGGGACGCCACAGGCGCAGTCTGACTAAGCCGACTTTATGGCCGAGGTCTCTCATCTCATCTACAGCCGTCATGGCGGTCTCTGAGATTGAACCCATGCTTATTATGACCGTCTCAGCGTCCTCCTGGCGGTAGGTCTCCACTGGGCGGTACCGGCGGCCAAAAATCCGGTTAAATTCGTCAAAAGCCTTAACCACGGTCTTTTTGGCCGAAAATAAAGCCAGGGCCATGGCTTTCCGGGCCTCGGCGTAGACATCCGGCGGCGCCCACAGGCCCATGGAGATGGGGTCTTTAATGTCCAGCTGAACACTGGGCTTAAAAGGCGGCAGGAACCGGTCGACCTCAGTTTGGTCCGGCATGAGGACGGGCTCGGTGATATGGGTGAGGATAAAACCATCCAGACTTAAGCAGACCGGGAGGCTCACCTCAGGGTCTTCGGCAATCCTAAAAGCGGCCAGCGTCAGATCCAGAGCCTCCTGGCCGTTCTCCGCAAAGAAACTCAGCCAGCCCGAGTCACGTACGCTCATAATGTCGGAGTGGTCATTGCCCAGAGCAATGGGGGCCGATATGGCCCGGTTGGCTACGACCATGACAATGGGCACCCTCAGCCCCGGGGCTACATAGACCATCTCGTTCATAAGAGCCAAACCCTGGGAACTGGTGGCCGTAAAAGTTCTGGCCCCGGCGGCGGCGGCTCCGATGCTGGAACTCATTGCCGAATGCTCCGATTCCACCGGAATATAGTCGGCATCAAGCTGGCCGTTGGCCACCAGCTCGGCCAGACGCTCCACTATGCGGGTCTGGGGGGTAATGGGATAGGCGGCGATGACGTCAGCATTGGCCAGCCTGACGGCCTCGGCCACGGCTACGGAAACATCCATTGCCAGGCGTCCGGCCACATCACACCTCCTCTTGGATCATGGCTATGGCTTTTTTGGGACACTCGTGGGCACAGATGCCGCAGCCTTTGCAGTAATCCAAATCAGCCTGATAATATTTCTCCTCGCCCATATCCTGGAATACACCGTCCGGACAGTAGAAATAACAGAATCCGCAGTAGTTGCACCTGGCCCGGTCCAAAACCGGCCTGACACTGCGCCAGTCTCCGGTCTTAGCAGCCCGGCTGCGCTTCGGCCTGCCTATAAAACCCAGAGGCAGATCCCCAACTTTGGCTATGGCCTCAACAGCCGGCTTGGTCATGAACAATCCTCCACTTTGGCCTCCCGCAGGCCTTTTTGCCTCAAAGTTAAAGGGCCGGCGAGGACCCAAAAGACGGTTAAATAGCCAAAACCCCAGGCCTAACTTGTGGACCTGGGGCTTTAGCGCAGATCTTCAGAATCAAGCCGGACCGGGGGCCATCACTCAAATCCAGAGGATTAGGATTTGCAGGAGATGAGCCGAAAAGCGGACCCTTTCAGGACCTTACTGAATTCCCCTGGCTCTCCTAAACCGTCTGGCCCGCCTCAAACCGGAATTTTTCGGACCGGGGCTGATAAAGAACCGGCCGGACCAGCCTAAAACCTTGCAACACTTAAACTTTCCGGTTAAGCATCCAGCGGTTTACCTGAATTTTCACAATGGAGGGGCGCCGCGTCCGCACTTTTATGCCGGCAAAAATTATGTTACAAGTTACGGCGGCCTTCAGGGCAGATTACTCCGGACACCGGGAAAATGGCCAAAAAAATACCGGCCTGCGCCCTGACCTAATTAAGTTCAGCTCACCAGGGATTAACCGGGAAAAGTTCGGCCTGAAGACCCCCAACAAACCAATCAAGCCTCTCAAATTACTGCCCTGCTTGGGGCTGGAGCTTCCTGACTGGGATTTCTGCTTGTCATTTCAAAGATGATTCCGCTGTCACACGACAAAACTGCGGGGACACAGAATTTTAATATCCTTTAATCGTACCTTATAAAGCTGCCAGTTGTCAATATTGAATCGGCTGTTGACAGCAGAGGAGATTTGACTTAGACTGGGCTGGCAATTAAGATATTTCTCGGCTTTACGTCATTTTTTTTGGGCTCAGGAACTCAGCGATGGATTTCTGTCAATACAGATGTTAATGGGGAGAATTAAAGTTTTATTTTATATTTTTAACTGGTAATATATTTTTTACTTTATGCGGAATACAGTGATTTTATCTATAAATTAGTATGTGTTTGTTAATTTTTAGATAATATATATTTTCTTTTTAACTGCTTTTCAAAAAATACGGGCTGTAGTTAACCCAATATGGCCAAATTTTTGTTAATAGCCACTGTAGTGGTCTCACTTCTTACTCAGTCTCTTCCACTGGCTCTGGCGGTCCAGGACTGCTGCGCTCCTTTATTCAACCCCCATAACAGCCGAAATCAGCCGGACCAGGACAGACCGCCAGGGGCTTCGGAAATCTCTGACCGCAAAACGGCCCGCCAAAAAACCTATCCGGCTTCTCCTGCATCTTTAAGCCACGCCCACGGAGTTCATAAGGGCCGTCCGGCTGATGTTCCCGAACCGGCAGCCCCCTCTCAGCCGGAGACTGATAATCAGGACCGGCCTCCCGGGTCCGAAAATTCAGCCCAGTCCGGTCCGCTGAACAGCAGCTGCGGCTTTGTCCAGTGTCTGAGCTCCCAAACTGTGGCCACCTTAACTTATGCTGCCCAGGAAATTCAGGCCGCCAAGCCCTGGTTTCATAAACCCCCTGATTCTAAGCTGTCCCCTTCGCCCGTTAATAACGGCCTTTACCGGCCGCCCCGCTTAAGCTAAGTCTTTCCTCATTTACAATCTTTGAAAATAACCGGCTCTCGGCCCGGCTTTTCCGGCTCGGGACAAGGCGATTACAGCTGTATTTTATGGTGTTCTATGTCCAGAATCTTACCTGCGGCTCTGGCCGGGCTTTATTTATGGGCAACTGTTTCCGGCTGTTCTCTGGCTCCGGAATATGTAAGGCCCGGTCTCCCGGTCCCGGACGGAATCGGCTCACCCCAAAAAATTACAACCTCCCAAAATGTCCCGGGCTGGGAAGCTTTTTTCCGGGAACCGCGGCTTAAAGCTTTAATTGAGACCGCGATTAAAGAAAACAGGGATCTGAAAATGGCGGCTTTAAACGTCCTGGCCGCCCGGGCCGATTACGGCATCGCCCGGGCCGACCGCCTGCCGTCACTGGAAGCCCAGGGCCAAAAATCCGTCACCGGCGGCCCGGAACGGGATACGACCCGTTCTTACGAACTGAGCGCCATGTCCGCTTTTGAGGCCGACTTTTTCGGCCGCCTGAGGAACATGACGGAAGCGGCTTTTGAGCGTTATCTGGCCTCGGAAGAAGCGGCCCTGGCCGCCCGGCTGAGTTTGATTGCCCGGGTGGCCGAAGCTTACCTGGAATCCCGGACGGCTCAGGAAGGTCTGGGGCTGGCGCGGAGGACCCAGGCCAACTGGCGGGACTCTTTAGCTTTTATTGAGCAAAGGCTGATTTCCGGGCAGTCGGCTTTACTGGATCTGGAACAGGCCCGGGCCCAGGCGGCCAGAGCCGAAGCTGCGGTGGCCGAAAGCGAGGTGGCTCTGTCCAGGGCCGACAGCAGCCTGAAGCTTTTACTCGGCGCTCAGAAAGATATAATTCTGCCCCCGGCCTGGACCCTGGCTGAATGGCCGGAAATGCACCTGCCGGAAAACATCAGTTCCCTGACCTTACTTAAGCGCCCTGACATCTTAGAGGCCGAACACCAGCTCATAGCCTCCCACGCCGACATCGGAGCGGCCAGGGCCGCCTTTTTCCCCAGTCTTTCTTTGACCGGCCAGTTCGGCTACATGAGCGGAGAATTGAACACCCTGGCCGCCGGTTCCAATGCCGCCTGGAATTTTCTGCCCCGGCTGACTGTGCCTCTGTTCGCCGGCGGACGCAACCGGCAAAATCTGGAGCTGGCCGAAGTCAGAAGGTCTCAGGCCGTGGCAGCTTACGAAAAAGCTGTCCAGACGGCTTTCCGGGAGGTATCCGAGGCCCTGCTGGTCCGTCCCCGCCTTATAAAGCAGCATTCCGCCCAGCTTAATTACATAAACGTCCAGAGAAGGGTCCTGGAACTGGCCCAAAACCGCTATCAGAACGGCGTTATCAGCTATCTCGAAGTCCTGGAAGCCCAAAGGGATGTTTTTGAGGCCGAGATGGCTCTTTTAAATATCCGCCGCAGTCAGCTGTTAAACGACATAAGTCTGTACCTGGCCTTGGGCGGCGGTCTGGACACTCCGGCCCCTGTCCTGGCCGATTAGGAGTTCTTAAATGAAAAAGCTTTATCTTCCGGCCTTAATTTTGATCTCTGTTTTTCTTCTGTTCCAATCCCCGGTCTCAGCCCAGCATGACCACGGCAGCATGGACCACGGCGTCCGGAATGACGTCCGTCCCGATGCCCCGGCAGCTCCGGAGGAGGCACCGGGCCTCCCCTCCCGGATTCCCGACGGCCTGTATACCGGCCAGGGAGTCATTAAAAGCCTGGATCCGGCTAATTTGACCGTTGAGCTTGACCACGAGGCCATACCTTTAATCGGCTGGCCCAGGATGGTCATGACATTTAAAGTTGCCGGAGCCGATTTACTGACCGATCTGAAACCAGGCGACCCGGTCAGCTTTGATCTTAAGTTTGCGGCCAACGACTGTATCGTAGTCGAGCTGGAGAAAAAGTAGAGGCCTTTGCCAAACGCCACCGGCTGAAAAGGGGCCGGAAAGAGCCCTTGACTGACCGGGGAAAGCAGCAGCCGGACCGCTCCGCTTTCCGAGTAACGGCAGGCAGGATGCCGGCTGAAGACTAAAAAAACATCTGAGTTCCGGACCGCGGCTGAACCGGGCTGATGTGCCGGAAAGCCAGCCGGAATCCGCCCCGGACGAAAGGACTTCCGGTTCGTCTGCCTGGCCGAAGGCGTTCGGGCCGGTCACCGCTTCCCGTAAATACGGACGCCTGATTCAGAGAACGGACGGATACGGACGCTCAGTTTCCAATTTCAACTAAACTTAAGGAGGCGGCGGCTGGCCCGGCCTTACGGCCTTGGTTTCAGCGCCGAAAACCGGATGAGAAGAACCTTTGCTTATATTATGCTGACCCTGGGCCTCATGTCAGTTCTCTGGCTCCAGCTGGCGGTCAAAGCCCAGACCCCGGAGCGCCGGATTCTTTACTGGTATGACCCCATGTACCCGGGCACCAGATTCGATCAGCCCGGCCGGTCGCCGTTTATGGACATGGATCTGGTGCCCCGTTATGCCGGTGAGGCCGAATCGGGCCCGGGAGTCAGAATCGATCCCGTCCAGGTCCAAAATCTGGGCTTAAAGGTGACCCGGGTTAAATCCGGCCGCTTAAGCTACGCCCGGGATCTGCCGGCCAATATAGAGTTTAACGGCTATCAGAGAGCCCGGCTCCAGTCCCGGGCCGAGGGCTTTGTGGCCCAGGTCCGCAGCCTGTCCGTCGGCGACCCGGTTAAAGCCGGGGATATTCTGGCCACAGTTACAGTGCCTGGCTGGGCTTCCGACCAGAGCGAGTATCTTTTACTGAAAGCCCAGAAAGCCGACGGCCGGATAATCCGGGGAGTCCGGGAAAAGCTCCGTCTGGGCGGAATGCCCGAAGACATGTTAAAGGCAGTCGATCAGACCGGACGGGTACAGACGGATTTAGCCATTGTCAGTCCGGTCTCCGGAGTCATCACCCAGTTAGATCTCTACCGGGGGATGAACATTGAAAAAAATATGACCCTGGCCGAGGTTCAGGGCCTGGATCCGGTCTGGGTGACGGCCGAAATACCGGAAGGAGATCTTTATCTGGCCGGGGGGCGTCCCAGGGTCACCGCCGCCGCCTGGCCCCAGAGAGCTTTTGAGGTCGTATCGTCGGCTCTTCTGCCCCAGGGCGACGGCGCTACCCGCACTGTGCCTTTGAGGCTGACCGTCGCCAATCCGGAAGGGCTTTTAAAGCCAGGACTGACGGCCGCCATAAGGCTGAGGGGCCAGGGACCGGAAGGCCTGCTTATTCCCACCCAGAGCCTGATTGATTTAGGTCAGACGAAAAGAGTCATTACCCGGCAGGAAGACGGCTCTTTCGTGCCCAGAGAAGTGATCACCGGCGGCTCGGCCCGGGAGGAAACTTTAATTGCCGCAGGCCTTTCCGAAGGGGAGCAGGTGGTGGTCTCGGGACTTTTTCTGATTGATTCCGAGGCTAATTTAGCCGGAGCTCTGGACCGGCTGACAGCCGGGTCCGCTGCCGCTCCCCTCCAGCCGGCCCCGGCTCCCCCCGCCGGACTGACCAGGGAAAACCGCCATGATAGCCAGACTGATTAAAGCCTGTGTCGAAAACCGGGCCATGGTCTTAATGGGGTCATTGATTCTGACTCTGTGGGGCCTTTATGTCCTGTATCAAACCCCGGTGGACGCTCTGCCGGATCTCTCCGATGTTCAGGTCATTATCCGTACATCCTACCCCGGCCAGGCTCCCCGGCTGGTGGAGGATCAGGTGACGTATCCTCTGACCAGGGCCATGCTGACCGTCCCCAAAGCCCGGGCCGTCAGGGGTTATTCCTCTTTCGGCGACTCTTTTGTTTACGTCATATTCGACGACGATACTGACCTTTACTGGGCCAGAAGCCGGGTCCTGGAAAACCTCAACCAAGTCCAGGGCAGCCTGCCGGCCGGACTGACTCCGTCTTTGGGGCCCGACGCCACCGGGGTGGGCTGGATCTTTGAGTACGCCTTAACTGATAAAACCAACCGGCACGATCTTTCGGATCTGAGATCGATCCAGGACTGGCTTTTAAAGTTTGAACTGGCCTCAGTGCCCGGGGTAGCCGAAGTGGCCTCGGTGGGCGGAGCGGTCCGGCAGTATCAGATTGTCGTCAGTCCCGTAAGGCTGAAGCAGTACGAACTGACCCTAGGGGACATTAAGATGGCTTTAGAGAATTCCAACCAGGAAGCCGGAGGTTCGGTCATTGAGCAGGCCGAAGCCGAGTACATGGTCCGGGCTACGGGTTATTTAGCCGATTTGGAGGATTTCAGAAAAATCCTGCTGAAGACGGCCGGCCACGGAATTCCGGTCTTTCTGGAAGACGTGGCCGATATCCGCTTAGGTCCGGAGATGCGGCGGGGGTTAGTCGATCTGAACGGTCAGGGGGAAGTGGCCGGGGGCATCATTTTAATGCGTTCCGGTCAGAACGCCCGTCAGATAATCGGGGCGGTAAAGGAAAAGCTGGACGTCTTAAAGGCCAGTCTGCCGCCGGGAGTGGAGATTGTGACCGTCTATGACCGAAGCCAGCTGATCGACCGGGCCGTCAGCCACCTGACGGGCAAGCTTATAGAGGAATTCATTGTCGTAGCCCTGGTCTGCGTTTTATTTTTAGTGCACCTGCGCTCGTCTTTCGTGGCCATCTTCACTCTGCCTTTAGGACTGCTCATTTCATTTATAGTCATGTACTACCAGGGAGTAAGCGCCAATATCATGTCCCTGGGCGGCCTGGCCATTGCCATCGGCACCATGGTCGACGCGGCTATTGTCATGGTGGAAAACGCCCACAAAAAAATAGAACGCTACCGCAGCGGGCACCCCGGGGCCCCTTTTGACGTCCGCCTCCACTGGCAGCTGGTCACCCAGGCCTCCGTTGAAGTGGGTCCGGCTATCTTTGTCAGCCTGATGGTCATCACCCTGTCCTTCATTCCCGTCTTTTCCCTGCAGGGCCAGGAAGGGAGGCTGTTCAGCCCCCTGGCTTTCACCAAGACGTACGCCATGGCCGGAGGAGCTGTTTTATCGGTGACTTTAATTCCGGTCTTAATCGGCTATTTAATCCGGGGCCGGATCCCCCGGGAAGATCGCAACCCGGCCAACCGTTTTTTAATTAAAATCTATAAGCCTATTTTAAATATTGTTCTGAAAAAGCCTTCAGTAACCTTAATTGCAGCCTTAATTATCATTATCTCGGCTTATTATCCCATCAGCAACATCGGGGGCGAATTCCTGCCCAAAATTGACGAAGGCGATCTGCTGTATATGCCCTCAACCCTGCCGGGACTGTCGGTGGCCGCAGCCGGTCAGCTGCTGCAGACAACCGACAAGCTCATTAAGACCGTCCCGGAGGTCGATACTGTCTTCGGGAAAGCCGGCCGGGCCGAGACAGCCACCGATCCGGCCCCCATTGAGATGCTGGAGACCACTATCCGCCTGAAACCTCAGAGCCAGTGGCGGCCGGGCCTGACAATGGAAGATATTGTCAACGAATTGGACGAGACTGTCCGGCTGCCGGGGGTAGCCAACCTGTGGGTTCCGCCCATCAGAAACCGCATTGACATGATCTCCACTGGCGTTAAAAGTCCCATCGGCCTTAAAGTCAGCGGCCAGGATCTGGCCCTGATCGACCGGGTTGCCCAGGAGATCCAGAATCTGGCCAGGACCGTGCCCGGAGTAACCAGCGCTCTGGCCGAAAGACCGGCCGGCGGCCGGTACCTGGAAGTGGACATCAGCAGGACAGCCGCCGCCAGATACGGGCTTCGGGTGGCCGATGTTCAGCTCTACATCTCCTCAGCTGTGGGCGGAGAGATGATCGGGGATACGGTTGAAGGTCTGGCCCGCTACCCGATAAACCTCCGCTACCCTCAGAATTACCGGGACAGTCTTGATTCACTGGAGAGCCTGCCCGTCATAACTCCGGACGGCCAGTTCATAACTTTAGGCCAGGTGGCTGACATTAAAGTCAGTGCCGGCCCTTCCATGCTCAAAACCGAACAGGGCCGCCCTACAGTCTGGGTCTATCTTGACTCAAGGGGCCGGGATCTGGTCTCGGTGGTGGAAGATCTCCAGAAAATCATCAGGGAACAAGTCCAGCTGCCGGCCGGAGTCAGCATCTCCTACACCGGTCAGTATGAGCTTCTGGAAAGGGCCAACGCCCGCCTGAAACTTATGATCCCGGCCACCTTAATCATTATTTTTATCCTTTTGTACTGGGAATTTAAAAACTTAACCGATGCCGTAATTATCATGCTGTCGCTGCCTTTTTCTCTCGTCGGGGGCATCTGGTTCATGTACATATGCGGCTACGCCGTATCGGTGGCCTCGGGGGTGGGCTTTATCGCCTTAGCCGGTCTGGCCGCCGAATTCGGGGTCATTATGATTATCTACCTCCGGCAGGCGGCCCTGGAAAGGCCGGCCTTAAGCGACCCCGATACCATTACTCCCCAAGCCATAGACGAGGCCATTTATGCCGGAGCCACCCTGAGAGTGCGGCCGAAGGCCATGACCGTTGGCACGGTAGTGGCCTCTTTAATCCCCATCTTCTGGAGCGACGGAACCGGCTCGGAAGTCATGAAACGTCTGAGCGCCCCCTTGTTCGGCGGCATGGTCACCGCCTTTACTTTATCCATGTTTTTGATTCCGGCCATTTATAAACTCAGGTGGACTCTGAGAATAAAAAAGCCGGACCGCAGGTTTTAAATTGTCTTTGCGGTTTTCCGGATGACCTCCGGCAGGCAGTCAGCCGAATTCCGGGACTTACAGTCCCGGCTTTCGGCTTCTTTTAATTCAGCCGTATGTGTGATATATAGAAGGCGGCCCTAGCTTTAAAAGCCTTCCTTTTGGTCAAGCCTGAAGCTGTTTGGCTGGCTTAACCCAGGGGATTTTTGTCTTTATTAAGTCCGGCTCCGGCCTTTTCGGCCGTATAACCAGCCGCGAGCTCCGGTTCCTGACCTTAAAGGCCGCCCAAGGAGTGACTCTATGTCCACCAAGACCCCCTTCTCCTTCCAGGAGGTGGTCCAAGCCCTGACCGAATTCTGGGCCGAGCGGGACTGTCTTATCCATCAGCCCTATGATATGGAAGTAGGCGCCGGCACTTTCCATCCGGCCACTACCCTGAGAAGTCTGGGGCCCGAACCCTGGCGGACAGCCTATGTCCAGCCTTCCCGGCGGCCGACCGACGGCCGTTACGGCGAAAACCCCAACCGGCTCCAGCATTACTACCAGTTTCAGGTCATATTAAAGCCCTCCCCGGCTAAATCCCAGGAACTTTACTTAGCCTCCCTGAAAGCTCTGGGCATCAACCCTTTGGAGCACGACATACGCTTTGTGGAAGACGACTGGGAATCGCCGACTTTAGGGGCCTGGGGCATCGGCTGGGAAGTCTGGCTGGACGGCATGGAAGTCACCCAGTTCACGTACTTCCAGCAGGTCGGGGGATTTGACTTAACGCCCGTCAGCGTGGAATTTACTTACGGCTTGGAAAGACTGGCCATGTATCTTCAGGGCATTGACAATGTCTACGAGCTGGACTGGAACGGCGAAATCCGTTACGGCGACGTTCACCACCAGGGCGAAGTGGAATACTCCAGGCACAATTTTGAGCTGGCCGACGTATCTATGCTCTTTTCCCTGTTCGACATGTACGAAGCCGAATCCCGCCGCCTGTCCGAAGCCGGGTTAGTCCTGCCGGCCTACGACTACTGCCTGAAATGCTCCCACACCTTTAATCTTCTGGAGGCCAGAAAGGCCATCTCCGTAGCCGAGAGGACCCGTTTTATCACCCGGGTCAGACATCTGGCCAGAACAGTGGCCGCCGGATACATCCGGCAAAGGGAAGAAATGGGCCATCCTCTGCTGGGCCGCTGGGAGGTGAACCTGTGACCGCAGCTGATTTCATCCTGGAACTGGGGGTTGAGGAGATTCCGGCCAGCTATTTCGCCCCGGCCATGGCGTACCTTGAAGAACGCCTTAAAAAAGAACTCAGCGTTTCAGGCCTGACCTTTGATAAAATTCGGATCTGGAGCGGCCCCAGGCGTCTGGCCGCAGGGATCTGGCAGCTCCTTACCCAGCAGCCGGATCTGGAGGAAGAGGTTACCGGCCCCCCTTTATCCTCAGCGTTTGACGGCAACGGCAACCACACCAAGGCCGCTTTAGGCTTTGCCAAAGGCCAGAGCGTCTCGGTCGGCGACCTCTACACTTTAAATACCCCCAAAGGTCCTTACTTAGCGGTCCGGAAGCGCCGGGAAGGCCGGCCAACGGCCGAAGTCTTAACCGACCTTCTGCCCGGCATCCTGGAGTCTCTGCCCTTTCCCAAAGCCATGCGCTGGGGCGACGGGGAGTATCAGTTCGTCCGGCCCGTTCACTGGCTTTTAGCCGTTTACGGCGATGAGATTCTGCCTCTGTCCTTTGCCGGCATCAGAGCCGGGAAGGTCAGTTTCGGCCACCGTTTCCTGCACCCGGGTCCGGTCGTCATTACCACCCCCGACGAATATCCTTTGCGTCTGGCCGACTCCCACGTCATAGCCGACTTTGATGAACGCCGCAATCTGGTCAGAAAAGAAATCCTGGAGGCGGCGGCCGCCTCCAACACGGACCTGAAAGTCATAGCCGACGAAGATCTCATCTCGGAAGTAGCCAATCTGCTTGAAGAGCCGGTGGCTGTCCTGGGCCATTTTGATTCCCAGTTTCTGGAGCTGCCGTCCACGGTAGCCTCCACGGCCATGAAAGAACACCAGCGGTATTTCCCGGTCATCGACGGCGCAGGACGCCAGGCGCCTTATTTCGTGGCTGTCAATAACACCCGAGCCGTTGACATGGACGTAGTCAGACGGGGCCATGAGAGGGTTTTAAGGGCCAGGCTGGACGATGCCCGGTTCTATTATCAGGAAGACCGCAAAATAAAGCTGGCCGACCGGATGGAAGAACTGAAGGGGGTAGTCTTTCACCATCTCCTGGGTACTTCCTGGGATAAGGTCTGCCGCTTTAAGGAACTGGCTTTAAGTTTAGCCGCCAGGACTAACCCGGACTGCAAGAGCATAATCAGCCGGGCGGCCGATCTGTGCAAGTGCGATTTAGTCTCCGGCGTGGTCGGCGAGTTTCCGACCCTTCAGGGCCTTATGGGCTATGAGTACGCTTTAGCCGACGGCGAGGAGCCGGAAGTGGCCAGGGCCATTTTGGAACACTACTTCCCTGTCCGGGCCGGCGGCGAACTGCCTTCATCGCCTTCCGGGGCCATCCTGAGCGTAGCCGACAAGCTGGATACCGTTGTGGGCTGCTTCAGCATAGGACTTCTGCCGACCGGAGCCGCCGATCCTTTCGGTCTGAGAAGACAGGCTCTGGGCATTATTCTGATCATGCTCCAGCGCCAATGGTCCTGGTCTTTGGAAGAATACATTGAAAAGGCTCTTCTGGGACTGGGCACTTTAGTTAAAAACCCGGCCAAAGAAGTCAGACAGAAGACTTTGGAATTTTTTAAAGTCCGCTTAAAAAGCTACCTTTTAAGTTTAAACGTCTCTTCCGACAGCGCCGAAGCTGTCTTAGGCCTCTACGGAGATACGCCTCCGGCTGCGGCCGGCCGGGCCTTAGCCCTGGAGAACCTCAAGAAAAAAGACGGTTTCAGGGATCTGGCTCAGACCTTTAAACGGGTCGTCAATATCATTAAAAAATTCGGTTCCAGGGAAGAGAGCGTACCTATGGCTCTTCTGACCCAACCGGCCGAAATGTGCCTTCATCAGGCGGCTGAAGAAATAGATGCAGAAGCCCAGGAGTTCATTGAAAAACACGACTACGAAGGCTTACTGAACCGGATTGCCACCTTGAAAGGCCCGGTGGACGTCTTTTTTGAACAGGTCCTGGTAGACGATTCCCAGGCTGACCTGAAAAACGCCAGGATTGCCCTGCTGGCCAGGATAAGTCAGATTTTTGAGCTGGCCGCCGATTTTTCCAGAGTCAGTACGGCTTAGATCAGATCTGTCTGAGGCCCTCTGGTCCAGACCTTGGATTGCGTAGGTTAATAAAGGCAAAAAGCCGGTTTTCTGGGGCGTAATACACTTTTAGCCACCGTTAAACCCCAGGATAGACATTGATATTTACTTCTTTACTTATTTCACCAGGGTGCGTCATCAATATGATGCATACAGAAATTAATTTTGCGCAACATTTAGATGCCGCCGTGTATCATATAATGATTCCAAAATTGATTCCAGCGTTTATTTGAAAGGATAAGAGATCAAATTACTGTAATATTTGAGGCCCCATCTTTGGTCCGCCTCATTCCTGAGCAGCACATGCGTAGTTTGATGAGCGTTTTTTTTACACGCGGCCTCAATAACCCCGCTGCCTATCGGTCGGTTGTTTGTTCTTTCACGTCGATAATGCGTTCGCTCTTTCTGATTATTGAGGCGCACAAGAACTTTGTCCAATTCTTCAGCAGACGGTTTTTTGAGCGCCTCACGTCGCTCTTCCAGTCCATCAATTAGCAGATCTGCGCCATTGTTTGAGCATTTTATTTTGTTAAGCCAAGTTTCAGTCCACTCCTCCCGATCAGATGAATTTTTGGCAAAGAGAATGTCCGAAACTTTGCTGATATAAGTTGACAAGTGATAAAAATAAAGCGCCTGCACGTCAGCTCTTGGTATCAGCCATGCCCAATTAGAAGTCGCTCCGTCGGCAACTCCCTGAACCGCAGCATTCGGACACAAGGCTTTAACTCCGGCCAATTCTCGATCAAGGCGGCCCAAAAATGTTTCTTTCCCATTCCGGAGCTTCGCCTAAGTAAATTGCGCTGCGGCGATTGCCGTCTTTATAAATACGGAGGATGACCCCGACCATGGCTTCTCTACAAATTGGCTTTTTATTGGTATTATTGATCATCAAAGTTGTTCCGTCCAAATTAGCTGAAACAATTTTAATTTCATCTATGTTTATATCTTTATAACCATCATATTTGATGAAAGGTTCAGCTTGCTTAACTAATCCGCCGACTTTATCTGACAGTTCAGTTAAATAGTCCCTGCTAACAGATATGATATGGTTGTCAAATAAATCAGCATGTGTACAGAAGTTAATGCCGTATCAGCCATCTTTGACGAGACCATTTTGGCAAGCCGAGGGGTTGAATTGAGTGCCATGCGGGCCTCATTCTCAAATGGAACATAGTTTTGCCGCCTTTGGCCGATTGACAGGCAAATTTTGGGACTTTAACGTCACCATAAGGCGTTTTATAAGTCCGAGGGAATTGACCGCAGCTATAGAAAGCAGCTTAGTTGATTTGAAGCAGGCTGCCATCAGCGTCGTACAAAGACAATGTCCTGAGAGAACTATACCGACGCCATTAACAGCGGCTAAAATAGCATCTCCATCTCCAACATATTCCCTTTAGGAGTAAATTTAATGGATAGGGATATTTCTCCAGTCTCAGAAGTCGACATGGATACAGAATGGTCGAGTGAAGGCAAAGAAATAGTTTGATCGTTGGTAATAGAGAAACTTATAATAAATAAAGATGCCATATTATAGCATTTTTTGATTTAAAATAAATAAAAAAGTTTTAAATTTTATTACTAAAAACTAAAAAAGAAGTAAATTAAATTATTAAGTGCCTTCGTAATGGTCAATACGACAAGCTAAAAAAATCTAATGAATTCAAGAACTTAAATTTAAAATGGCAACCTCCCCATATCTTGATCTTACTGCGATAGGAATTTATAATTATGATTCAGTTCAGTAACCCTTTGAAGTTAGGGATCCCAAATTTACTTACAAGTCAGATTTCTTTGACATAAATTTTATTTATAAAATGACTGATGATGGAGACTAATAGACCTGGCGAGTGTCAACTTTAAACATTATTCAGATGACACACCCTTTCATCGCTTTTTTACAATAAAGGGACATTAAAGTGGCCACACAGCTCTCTTGAGTTATATTCAGAGGCATTTTATATGCCTTCAACACCGATCGATCAAGCTTCTGGTGAGCTTTAAGCAATTCCCGAGGCATAGAAGCAGGGTCGTAAAGGTCCGCCAGTGATGCATCGGTAAAATAGTCCCGAACATCAAGAATTATCTGGGCCATATTCATAATTTCTTTTTTTTGAGCGTCAGCGGAATCTGGCCAGGGAAAATTATTGTATACAACATTCTTGGAATACCTGTATCCATTGCCAAGCCGTCCACAAACTGACTTGACCCAAAAAGCATGAACATTAGAGCTTAAAATTCCAAAATGATATAAATTTGCATCTGGCATAATAAAAAGAAGATCGCTAGCTAATGTTTCAGGCTGAAGAAAACCAATAGGAAAATAAAGTCTTTTAATTGTTGTAACTTTGGGAATCACAATAAAAGGAGCTTTTGGCATGTTTTCCACATGGAAACGACAAGGAATAGCTGCGATTTTTTGAGTAGGAACGCTATTACTGGCGCGTCTGAATTTTTGAACCGCTGAGATTCGTTTCATAACCTCAGGCATTTGCCGAAGGTCATGCGGAGTGCAATCTCCGAGCCATAAACACCACCGTCTGTAGCCATTTACAAACTCGTCAGCACCGACCCAGGGCCGGAACCACTTTTTCGATTTTGGCTCAATTTTGACAAATTCTTTCATCGCGTATTCACTGAACAGATAATTTCCATCGTCAACTGGTTTATTGCCGATACCTATTTCCGGAGCTTCACTGAGAGGAGTTAACCGGTTTTCAATGAAAACATCAGGTGCGTCAATCAGGTATGGATTGATATTTTTTGCGGAAACGGCAGTTCCGTCAATGGAATAAATTTTCTTATTGTTAGTGCTGCTGTGTGAAAATCCTATGATAACGCAAAACACTGCGGCTTTTCCTTTTGCATCGTTACTCCACCTAAAAGTTTGATAGGCAAAGAGAATTTTCATCCCCTTGTCTTGAATCAAAGGTTTCCATAATGTCGCTGCTTGCTCTCCTTGACATATGGAATTAGTCGAGACGAAGGAGACTTTGATCGATGAGCCGGCAATAAATTTGGCAGACTTGTAGAACCAAGCAGTGACATAGTCAAGAATTTTGTACCCTTTAACAGCAGTACCGACAGGGTCAGTAAATATGATCTCCATATCTGAACGCTGCTTATTAGTCTGCATTTTAGAACCAGTAAAAGGAGGATTGCCCAAAATATAGGACAGTTCATTTTTAGGCACTACCTTCTCCCAATCAATTTCAAGGGCGTTGGCTCTGATAATAGTCGGACTTTGAGTGATAGGCAGACGAACGTGGTAATCTCCTAATTGCTGCGAAGCCTTTACATTCATCTGATGGTCCATGAGCCACATAGCTACTTGAGCGATCTGGCATGGAAAATCCTCACACTCTATTCCGTAGAACTGCTCCACGTTTACTTTCAAAACCATGTCAATATCAAGGAAAAGTTGGCCGCTATTTTGTTTCATTTTCAATATTTCGAGTTCAAGTTGACGCAATTCACGGTAAGTAATAATTAAAAAATTACCGCAACCGCAGGCAGGGTCCAAAAATTTCAGAGTGCTGATTTTATTGTGGAAGTTATCAAGTTCAATGTGGTGCGATTTAACTTTTTCAAATTCCTTCCATAAATCGTCCAGAAACAACGCATTTATGAGTTTAAGAATATTTTCTTCACTGGTGTAATGGGCGCCAAGTTCGCGCCGAAGTCTCTTATCAATAACACCTTGAAACATCGCACCGAATATGGCCGGACTAATTTTGTTCCAGATAAAATCAGTGCAGTCGAGAAGAGTTTGCCTCATCTTCTCGTTAAAATCAGCGGAAGGGAGAGGATCCTCAAAGAGCTTACCGTTAACATAGCGGAATTGAGTTAAATCAATGGGCAGTAGAGTGCGTTTTTTTCTCAGTTCCTCGTCCATATTGAGAATTTCGAAAAGTCGATTTATCCTGTCTGAAAGATCAGATCCGTCAGCTTTTGATTTTCTTATATAAGCTGCGAAATCGTCCTGAGGAAAAATGCCCGTATCTTCAGCAAACAGGCAAAACAAGAGGCGCACTAAATAGACTTCCAGGTCATAACCTTCATACCCGTAGAGTTTTAATGCATCATGAAGCTGCGCCATTTTCTCTGCAGCCTTTACGTTGACTTCCATCAGATTGTCACGCATGCGTTCAACAGAGTAGCCTGCTATATTCACGAATTTTTTGATGTTCGTATGGAGGTTTCGCGTTTTGAACGAATGTTCCGATTGCGTTGACTGGCGGAATAGACGAATATTTTCGAAATCGCTTACCATCAGAAGGTCAGGGATATAGTCATCAGGCAAACCCTGCATGTACTCATTCAATTGTCTGAAGGCGGCTTTAAGGTCTTTACCTCGGGATTTCATCTCAATGGCAATCTGGCCTTTCCACAAGTAATCGATGAAACCGGATGTACCGTCTGGTTTGGTAACCTTATATTCGAATTCACCAACATCCATTGGGCGTTCCACTCCGAATACCCGAAGAAAGTCCGTTACAAAAGTCTGAGAATGAGACATCCCACTGCCCGCATTCTTAAAATTATTTGTAAAGGCGATGGCATTTCCGTAAATCTTGTCCCACAATAAGGCCATTCAAGCTACCTAACCTTTATGATATTTTGACGCTAACATAAATTTCGTTGCAGCAGATTTTATTTTGTTTGAGTCAGTCCATACAATTTCTTCGGCGCACCTTGAAGTTCATCAAAAAAACATAACTTAGCTCCTTCCTGGTGCCAAAAAATTAACATATTTTATAGCACTTTACCTGCTCTTTTAATTTTTTTAACTGTATATAATTTATATCTATTACATAATTTTGACTTAATAATATATATAACAATAAAAAATGGTTATATGCTAAAAAATAGAACTATATCACCCAATATTAAGCTAATTAATGTCTTTTAGGAAGCCTCCAAGTCTAAAATTTTTATCCCCACTGTCAGCGCGTACATGGCGCCGGCTCCAATTGGAAGTTAGAACCTTCCGAGAGCCCGGTAAAAGCATACCTGAACTGCTTTCGCATTTCCTCATAAAATGCAATACAGCGCGTTGTAGGGCACTGCATCCTCGGAAAATATCCCCATAAAAAGGCGCCTCATCAGTTCAATTTTCAATGTTTTCGCTCCTCAATATGTGTGGCTCTAAAACGGTAAGAATTTTTCCACAGCAAGCCATAAAGGCATACTTAGAGCCGGCCCTAAACAGAAAAAAAACATAAATGCAGTTAACCTGCACTTAAAATCAATCGCCCCAAAATTCCCGGGTAGCTCCGGCCCTGATTAGCAATTCTTTAGGAAGCAGCACTTCAATCGGACCTGTTGAGTAAGACCACCCTAAATAAGGATCCAGCATAACAACCAGACCTTTTCTGGTCAGATAAGCCACCCCCAGAGCGTCAAAAGCAAGATTAGTCCCAGCTCTAAATTGTTCAGGCAGCGGTATGTTTTTCGAGGAGCAACTATATCCCTCGGGTATTTTATAGTAACCAGGCAAAGTGTCTTGATTATATTTAGTGCACCATAGTTTGGCTAAAGTCGGCCAAATCCTGGCCAAAGACTCTTCAGTCCGTGGAAACAGATCCCTTATTTCAACCACCTGGTCTGTTTTAATATTATAGTTTAAAGAATTGTAGCCATGCATGGGATGAGCGGCCCCGATGCCAAAAGCAGTATCCGAAGTAAATATAGAAATATAATCACGGGAAGAGGAGTAGGCAGAAAAATATCTTGAGGTCTCGTAATTTCTGGACGGCAATTCATCCGGCCCGGGGCAGTCATTTGATTCAAAGTTTTCATTATCCGCTCCTTCCCGGAAAAATGTTCTGGCCTCATTCTGGAGTCTCTGATCCAAGGCCCGAGAGCCGGTATTTGACGGATAAACAACCCCGACTTCATTAAAAACTCCCCGGCAATTAGGATCCCGGAAGATCCCTCTGACCGTCTTAAAACCCAGGTTCGGCAGTTCCCGGCCAATTTTAGGGATTAAGGCGGTTAATTCAGCCTCATCATTTCCGCTGCCCTGCCCGAAAGCCGGTGAGACCATGAGAGGCGGACATAAACCTAAAATTAATAAAATGACCAATTTAGTTTTTACCATCTTAAAACCTGTTTGCCTTTTTAAAATTCAACGGCCTCACTTTAGCCACGATATTTTACATTTGCCTTAAAAAACAGTTGACGACCCGTATACGGCCAGTTTTCAGGAGGATACTGACAATTTCCAGTCCACAAGAGTCTGACCGAAAACTAAAAGGAGCTTTTGAGGCAACTCACTCAAATAACCATTGTCCGTCCGCTGACTATGGCACTTTTAAGCATGGTTGGGGTCGGACGAATTATGAACTTACGGCCGGGCCGCCTGCTCCGCAGACCGTCAGGCTGCCCCCCGAGCTGCCGCCGTATTAAAAGGTTTACGGCCGGAACACTGGGCGTTAAAACAAAGCTCCGCCTTCTGTCAAGCAGCCGGCCGGAAAGCTCTACGGACCGGCTTAACCTGTTCCACCCCGCTCGTTGGACTAAGAATTTGCCCTTAAACAGTGGAAGACGGATAATTCCAAAAAACCAGGGAGGAAATCACCCGCAACGGAGCGGATTCAAAGGTCACTTCAAGTCCGTACAGTCCAAACATAAACCCTCTGGCCGATAACCCAGTAAAAGAGCTGGCCGGCTGAAGCCGCTTCTTGACAGACTAAGCCGGCCTCTGAGCATGACAGGACCAAACCTGCAGATAAAGCCTTAGATTAAAAAAGGTCATTTTCAATATTTAAATTAAATTCTATTTCAGGTCAAGAGTCAGATGAATTATCAAAACTTCAGTGACGACAATACTTGCCGGTCCACTGAGCGACGGTAATTTCCACTACCGCAGTCATGGCCAGCTTTTCGGCCGGTATAGAGGGGTTTACAACAGCCGGATTGAACCTGGCAGCCATTTGAAGAAGAGCTTTTTCGGCAGTCTCCCCTTCAATGACCTTAGCCAGTCCTTGTCCCATAACGCTACGGTATAATGTGGACGTGGCACAGGCTGAAGGGCCCCGGAAATAGCCTGAAACCGTATAGACTGTCAGGCTGACCCGGGGATCGGCGGCGATATTGTCCAGCTTCCGACCGGTTTTACGGCTGTGAAAATAAATCTTTTCATTCCAGTAGACATAGTTAACAGGTACGACATACGGACCGTCCGGTCCTACGGTGCCTATTGTGACCACTTCGCCTTTGCTGAGAAGGTCAGTAATCTCATCTTCAGTCAGCTTATATTTTTCCGCCCTGGGCTGCATATCTGTATCCGCCAAAGCGGCCGAATCACATCCGGCCGCAAATAGGCCGGCCGCAAATAGGCCGGCTCTTTTCCTACAAAATCTTCACCGAAACATCAAAATCCAGCCGCGTTCCCCGAGGATAAAAACCTCCTTCGGCGCCGTAACCCATATTAATAAGGAAATTGGATTTAAACCGGCCGTCCGGGAAGAATTCCCGGTCAACTTTGGACTGATCAAACCCGCTCATGGGACCGCAATCCAAACCCAATGCCCTGGCGGCTAAAATCAGATAAGCCCCCTGGAGGGAACTGTTACGGAAGGCGGCGTCAGCCGCGAAAGCAGGATCTGATTCATAGGGAGTTTTAGCGTCATAGGCTGTCCACAAAGTGGGCAGGTATTCATAAAAACGGCTGTCCTGGGCCACAATAATGGTAACAGGGGCTTTTTCCACCTTACTGACATTCCCGGACATGAGACACGGCAGCAAACGCTTCCGGGACTCAGAGGACTTAAGGAATATAAAACGGCCCGGCAGGCAGTTGACCGCCGTCGGACCCCACTTGAGCAGATCGTACAGCTTTCGGATGGTCGCATCATCAACAGGCTGGCCGGTAAAATGGTTGTAGGTTCTGGCTTCCAGAAATAACTGGTCCAGAGCCGTCTGGTCAAGAAATTTTTTCACAGAACTCTCCTTGTATCTGCCCGGCATAGATCGACTAAAAAGACCGGAAAAATAAAATTGCCTGAAAAACCCGGACCAAAATTATTGGACAATAAATAAAAGCACCTCATATATGCATAAACATTTCAGTTCACCAAAAGTTGAAGCGTTTTAAGGATTTTAAATACCAATTAATATTACTAAAAACCGAAAACTCTGTCAAGAGACCATAAAAAATTCAATAGACAAAAAATTTAATTTATCGGCATTTATCATAAAGAACGGAAAATTATTTAATATCTTATAGAACAGCAAACATTGGCCATAAAAAGGAAGCCGGGCAAATTGACTGGTAAAAGGCCCTGAAACTTAAAAAACAAAAATGCCGTCATCATAAAATACCCCAATGTCCAAACATTTATGTTTGCAATAATGATAAAAATACGCTTCAGTGCCTCCGATTAATATCCATTACATTTTCAAATGGAAAATTGTATCAACCGGATTTAACTATACAGCACCTGGCCTTTTCCAAAATCAGCGGCCGGCAGTTTATTCAAATGAATGTCCGCAGAGTCAGGACCGCCTGATGTACAATCGGCCGATAATCCTTTGATCGTAGTAAAAATCCGATTTTCAGACAAAACCCTCTATCTGCTGATTTCTTTCCGGCCATATTTAGGCATGAATCATTCAATGTCTCTTCAAAAGGCGATGATCCACGTAATTTTTTAAGAAAAGATAAATCAAACAGCTTGGAGCCGACTGTCTCAGTAGAGCTTTTCTTCGTAGAGGATCTTCAGACCCTCCATGGTCAGATTGGGCAGCACCTCTTTTATGACCTGAGTTTCCCGGGCAAATAATGCAGCCAGACCTCCGGTAGCCACCACCATAGGCTGACCGCTCATCTCTCCCCGGATCCGGCTGACTAAACCCTCAATTAAACCGGTATAGCCTAAAACCATACCGGAGTTTAAACTGTTGACCGTATCCTGACTGATGGCTCTTTGGGGAGAATAAAACTGCTCCATTTTCGGCAGGCGGCTGGCTTTCTGGAAAAGGGCCTCGGCCGACAGCCGAAACCCCGGAGCGATGGCCCCGCCTAAGTATTCGCCTTTCTCCGACACACAGTCAAAAGTCGTGGCGGTGCCGAAGTCCAAAACGATTAAGCTGGTCTTAAAACGGCGGTAAGCGGCCACAGAAACCACCACCCGATCCGAGCCGACTTCTCTGGGGTCGGTGTAACGGATGGGCATCAGACGCTGAAGATGGGCCTCAACAAAGACGGGAGTCAGGTTCAGGTACCTCGAAGCCAGCCGCTCTAGGGCCGGTCTCATGGGCGGCACGACCGAGGCTACGGCTAAATCTGTGATATCCCGGAAACCGTAGCCGTTTAAACGCAGAAAGCCGTCTAAAACCAGCCCCAGTTCATCGCCGGAAATGTCCTTGCGGGTGGAAATGCGCCAGACTGCCGAAAGAGTATCGTATACCCAGAGGCCAAACTTGAGGTTGGTGTTGCCTACGTCCAAAGTTAAAAGCATGAGGTGATCCTGGGCATTAAAGCTTTCAGTCCGGATTTTATAATAATCAAACAAAAATAGGCCTGATTGCCGGCCAGCCAGAATTTTAGGCTAAAATATCAACGGGCCGCCATTTTATAGTCAAATTAAGCTAAAAGCAGATTAAAATACAAAATTTAGCTGCCAAATATTTTTAAATTTTGAAACTGATTTTAGTTGGCCAGAATCCTTACGGCCTTTGGATACTACCCCACCTTAAATTAAGAAGTCAAATTTAAGCCATACCGGCCGAGCCGGCAGCCACTAGTCTAAGGTTCGGAAAAAATCATTGTGACAAAAGGCAACCGGCTGGAAGCCCGGCCATTTTGTTGAATCAGGAGAAAACGATTCAAGACCGGATTTAAAGGCCATGACAGACGGCTGGCTGAACCAAATCCCGGCATACTTTATCCCATAATACGCTTTTACATTGATACTATTGCTTCAATAATTATTTCACTAAAACTTGAGACATCACGAAACTTTAACTTTTCCAGAAGTCCGCTGAACCGGCGGCGGTGTGATGACAATGACTCGCGCTCTGTTGAGGCGTTTTTGGTTAAAATTTTCACCACGCCTTATGACTATTACTCCGGCGGATAATTTTGACCATGATAAAATTAAATACGCGAAAGTCAAGGCGAAACCGAAGAATAAATAGATTCTCATAATTATCCGCCGGGGTAATAATAGTTTTTCAACTTGAGATTCACGGCCTAATATTTGGCCCAGCCGGACGGAATAACGCCTCTACTGAATAATGTTTTGCCGGTTGTTCTTAAAGCGATAGGTCAACGAACATGTCCGGGAAATATAATCCGCTGCCGGAAAAACGAGTCCGAAACCCCAGCCGCAACTGATCGGAAAAACTGCGGAAAGGCTTAATCTAAGCCAGGTCACCATAAACGAAGTCCCTCTGGTGCGCGATAACAACGTCACCTTAAAAACGGTTTTGGACATCTGATACTCTGGCAACGGGGGATCTGGCATAAATCCAAGCTCTTACGCCTCATATTTCAATGAACCTTTGGCTTCGTATTTTTTACTTTTAAGTTTAAAGAGAGCTAAACTCAAAATCAGTCAACAAATAAATCAAAATGTGATATAGTGGACGCTGACTAAAATCAGCCTGAAACTCATGTTTTCGACGGCTCGGATCAATCAGGCCTAAAATAATTCCAGATTTATCTGGAGAACGAAGACTGCCTGAGACATCTCAGGCTCGAACCTCCGCTGAAGGAATCCAGTCCGGCCGGATTTAGCCGGGAGGTCAGTTGTGCGGCCATTGATCGGCCCATTTTTGGATCAATGGCCAGGGATTAGTTGGAACCGGCGGCAGGCTCTGAAAATTATCAGGGGCTTTAGGTCCATCTCAAGGATGCCGGCCAGCCTTTCAGCTTACGGTTGTTTCTTTGGAGCGGACTTTGCGAACCCACGGCCCTGGACAGAATAACCCTTGGAACGGAGCTTTTAAAGCCCAGTTCCCTGCTCTGATTGTAAACCCTATCTCCAATTTGCCTGACCGTGGCTGCTCAAAAGACAGGGCCTAAAAATACAGCCGTTGATAGCTATTAATCGGAGGTGATATGAAAAAAACAATAGTGAGTGAAAAAAAGCTGAAGAGACTTCCCGGAACTCGCCAAAAATTACAGGAGATAATTTCTGAAGATCGGGTTTATGTCGACAAAACACCCTACATTTACAAAATGTTAACGGAATTGGATGTCTACTATTTATTCCTCTCCAGACCCAGACGCTTCGGGAAAACCCTGCTGCTGGACACTCTCAGTGAGTTATTTTTAGGCCGCCGGCATCTATTTGAAAATCTCTGGATCGGCCGGGAAACTGATTATGATTTCAAGCCCTATCCGGTCATCCGACTGTCCATGAACTACGCCAAAACTGACACTCCGCAGCGGCTGGAAAAGTACATCATTGAGTTTCTACTGGAAACGGCTGAATCCATGGACGTGGAAATCACCAAAACTGAATACGACAGCATTTTAGAGGAACTCCTGAAAAAACTTTCCAGGAAGCACGGCGAAGGCGCGGTGGTCCTGATTGACGAGTATGACGCTCCGGTGGCCAGACATATTGACGATCCGGACCTGGCCCAAGCCAACAGCAAAATCCTCCATGGGTTTTATACGTCCCTGAAGGTATCCGAAGAATACATCCATTTTGTCTTTGTGACCGGTATAACCAGATTCGCCATGACCGCCCTGGATTCAGGCCCCAACAACTTTGAGGACATCTCCCTTATGCCTGACTACGGCGGGGTCTGCGGTTTTACTGTTTCAGAGTTCGACCGGTATTTCGGCGACAGAATGGAGGATCTGCTTCAGGCTCAAACAGAAAGCGGATTTATGCCGCCTGACAGCCGGGTCAGCGATCTGAGAGAAAAAATACTGGCCTGGTACGACGGCTATAACTGGCTGGGCCCGGAGAGAGTTCTGAACCCCTACGCCATCGTGAACCTTTTTTCTAAACAATCATTCGCCAAGTATTGGGTTGCGAGCGGCCAGCCCTCCCATCTTAAGGCGATGATCCGTCAAAGGCCTCAGAATTTTCTGGCTCCTCAGATCGAGGAGTATTTTTCAAGCGAAATCAGAAAAGTCGATCTGCAGCATCTGGAACCGGCGCCGATTCTTTTCCATTCAGGCTACCTGACTATTGACCGGGAGATTATCCACCCCGGGGACAGCAATGCTGATGATTCCGACGATGATGAACCAAGCTACACCTTCAAGTTTCCCAACAAAGAGGTTAAGAACGGCTATTCGGGCATATTGAAGGACGTTTTCGGCAAAGCGGGCTACGGCAGCATTTT
>JAISEL010000165.1 GCA_031264185.1 Deltaproteobacteria bacterium | reverse complement strand
TTAGCGTCTCCGCCGATCCTAAGACCGGTGGAGCTGGTAGCCCGGGCATCTCCTATGTTGACAAAGTAGTAATCCTCAGCCGGGTTATTGGAGACTCCAAAGTGGATCTTCAGGCCCTGTCCGCCGTGCTGGTTGGTCACCGACCCGTCTAACAGCTTAATTCCGTTGAAATTGGTGGCGTTGGCGATACGGTCAATTTCCGCAGCCATGGCCTGATACTCGGAATTGATGATTTCCCTCTGGGCTGTGGTGTAAGTGCCGGTCGCGGCCTGCTCGGCCAGCTCCTTCATCCGGACGAGCTTTTCGTCAATGACCCCCAGGGCCCCGTCGGCCGTCTGAATCATGCTGATTGCATCGGCCGTATTTCTTATGCCCTGGTTCATGGTAGCGATGTCCGCCCGCATCATTTCCCGGATTGCTAAGCCAGCTGCATCATCGGCCGCGCTGTTGATCCGGAGGCCGGAAGACAGCCGCTGGACACTGGTTGACAACCGACCAAAGAATGCTTGATAAAAATATTACAAAATAGATAATTTAGCAATTATAATCTTACTAAACTGCAGATTTTCATTATAAGTATAAAAATGCTGTAAATCAAGACAGTAAAGCAAAGTGAATTTAAAACTTCATGGGCAAGACAGGAAATTAATTGATTGTTGGGAAGCCTTTTGCTGTATTTTAGTCCCTTCCGAATTCTCAGTAAAACTAATCTTCACTCCGGCTTTGACTGGACTGAGGCAGCAGGCACCGAAACTGACAATAAAGAAAGATTCTGAACCGCCGATTCGGTGCTTTGCTCTTCTAATTCTAAATAATTTTTGAGATGTTTCCGTGCTATAATTTCAACTATGGAGGTTTTTTTATGTCCAAGACTACCGCATACACAAAGGAACAGCTCACCAGAGCCCAAAATCTGCGTGATGACCACGAGAATGAAAGAGAGTAAGGGCGGCTCTTGTTTTCATTCTGATGACGACAGCAGGGCTTACTGCCAGAGACATCGCCCGAGTACACGGCATTACAGTAAAGACTGTCTTCGATGATACGTAAAGGATCAGAAATCCTGAATCCGTCAAAAAGAGAGCCTGGGCGGCGCCAACAACCGCCTGATGACATTTTAAGAGGAATCACTATTTCTAAACGAATTTTATAGCGAGGCCGAAAAAGGATTCTTTATCACAATGCCAAAGCTTCAGGCTGAATACAATCAATGGGCAGGCCGAATTACTCCAAAGTCGATTTTCTGCAATCTTTTAAAACGCCACAATTGGCGGAAGATTTTGCCTGATAAAAAACACCCCAAATCAAGTCCTGCTGGACAGACTGAGTTCAAAAAACAACTCTCAAAATGGAATTGGGTAAGGCTTCAGTAAACAATAGTAATGGCCTTCCTCTTTAGGTCATGTTCGGACGATTGTCTGACGCCCAAAAATGTTATGCTCCGTTTCCTTTCCAACCAGCTGCACAGACAGCGATTGTCCGTGAATATATATTTCGTTTGTGCCTTATGTCCGTCCACCGGCAGGTCACATTGACTGCATGACTGGCTATAATAGAAAGGCTGAGAGAATGTCTTGTCTTAACTATTAACGGAGGGAAAAACAACTCATATTAATTTTCATTTTTTTTATTTTTTTCATTTTTCATCTGTTGTCTGCGATTATTTTTGGGCCTTAGGCCGATCAATAGTTTCTCCGGATTTTCTGGCTCCATCCGGTTCAGGATGTCAGGAAAAAGCTTGAAATAACAGCAATTCTATTTCTGGCCGATGAGCTGACGCAGAATGGTTTTACAGGCAGCTGGGGGATTAATTCTTATCCTTCCGCTCCTCCAAAAATTTGCGCCCTTCCGGCACCCACTTAGCCAGGATGGCCGCCAGTTCCTGACGCTGGATCGGCTTGGACAGAAAATCGTTCATCCCGGCCTCCATTAACGCCTCCCTGGCTCCGGTCATGGCGTTGGCCGTTAAAGCGATAATAGGCAGCTTTTTATACTTTTCGCCCATGGCCCTGATTTTAGCCGTGCACTCCAGACCGTCCATCTCCGGCATCATCTGGTCCATAAAAACCAGATGGTAGTCATTTTCGGCCACTTTCTCCAGGGCTTCCTTTCCGGATAAGACGGTCTCGCTTTTGATTTTGTAGATCTTAAGCAGCCCGGCGGCTACCAGAAGATTCATCTCATTGTCGTCCACCACCAGAGCACAAACCTCGTAACCGAACTCTATCCGGCCGTCCGCTCCCTCCTGGACCGCCGGTTTCTTGCCTTCGGTCCGGGGGACGATGATTATAAAGTTCGACCCCCGTCCGTACTGGCTCTTGGCTTCAATGGTTCCGCCCATGAGTCCTAAAAGGTATCGGCTGATGGAAAGGCCCAGTCCGGTCCCTTTAATGTGGCGGTTTTTGGCCGTATCCAGCTGCTTAAAAGGCTCGAACAAAAAAGGAATATCTTCGCTTTTTATGCCAATACCTGTATCTGCGACCTCAAACTTCAAAGTCTTGTCATCTGCGGTCAGGCGCAAAGTGATCGAACCACGGGCAGTAAACTTAATGGCATTGCCGATGACATTAATTAAAATCTGCCGGAGACGGACATCGTCGCCTTTAAGATAGGCCGGGGGGTCGCCTTTTACCTCGTAAACGAACTCCAGACCCTTGTCGGCGGCTAAATAATTGGCCATGGATTTTATGTTGCCTATGAACTCGCCTAAACTGAAATCCACTTCCGTCAGTTTCATCCGGCCCAGTTCCAGTTTGGAGAGATCCAGGATATCGTTAATTATATTCAAAAGGGCATTGCCGGCCATCTTGATGTCGTGAACATAGACCTGGGCCGCCTGAGTCAGTTCCTTGTCGCTGGCCAGAATCTCGGACATGCCGATAACGGCGTTCATGGGCGTGCGGATCTCGTGACTCATCATGGATATGAACTGGGTCTTGGCCTGGTAGGCCGTCAGATAGCCCTGAGCCCGGTGGCGGTAAAAGATGACCAAAAAGATTACCGCCGCTAAAACCATGGACAGCTCCACGAAAATGAGGCGGTTAATGTTGCGGATGTTGCGGCTGGCCGCAATCATAGCCCGGTCAGAGATATCCACCCCGGCCACAGCCACCACGTTTTTGTCCTCATCGAAAACCGGAGCGTAAGCCGACATCAGGCCGTCCCAGATCCCGGCGTAAGTGCCCATATCCGTGGCCACATTCTGACCGGCAAAGGCCAGGTGCACATAACTGTCCGGTTCGGTTGCCTGGCCCAGCTTAACCCGGGTCGAGGGATCCAAATCATTGTCAATAATATACTGAAGCTCGGGACCCTCATAGCGGACAAAATAGACGAACTGAATATTATTTTCCCGCCCGAATTCCATGAGTTCCCGCCGCTTCCGGTCGTACAGCTCTCCCTTCATATCCTCAGAGGTCTTAAGACCGGCCAGTTCCTCGGAAGTCATTAAGTGAACCGCCCGGGACGCCGTATATTTCAGTCGGACGGCCAGATCCTTCTGGAGAAGCTCGGTATAGTCATTAAGAGATTTTTGGGCCTGAACAGTGGTAATAACTATGCCCAGCGCCAGAACCAAACAGGCCAGGAGAAAAAGCTTTTCTTGGTATGGTCCTAAATTAATTTTCATAAGGGCTTAAATATAAAAAAATCAATTATCAAAAAAAGGCATATTTTCGAAGAAGAATAATAAAATTTGCTGTAAAAAAATCCAACGGCCCCCTGTCAAAAAATGAGACCAGGGACTTCCTGAGCCGGAGGCCTCAAAAAAACTATCTTAGTCAAATTTTAACAGGAGAGGTTAAAAAAAGCCACAATTCGGAAGACTGGCTGGCAGATTTGAAATTCTGACGAGCATCAGCCATGGCCGGCAGACTCACTGCCGGCCATTATAAAGATACTGTTTCCGGGTGAATGTTACTTTTACAGAATTATTTTTGAAATATATAGCTATATATTATATATTAAAATTATTATTATTCTAATAAATGTAAAAAAACAATATTACAGATAATATGTGCCCTTAAAATATAAGCTGAACCGGCCGGTTCCAGCCTGAAACTGGAGACGCCGGACATAAGACAGCATTTTTCAGGCCCAGCATCAGCCGGAAGTTCTGACCGGCCGTGGGCCTGACAAACGGCCGGCCTTTTAAATGAGCTGAGAAACAATGATTAAAACCCATAATATTTTCACGTTCAGTCTCCTCTGATTGGTTTCAGGTCAAATTTAAAGGCCTGACCAAGAGCCTGACCTCTGATTTTTAAAGTTTTATCGGCATTGGGGGCAAAAAGCTTAAACCGCCGGCTGTCAAGGCAGCCGAACAACCGAACCTTGACCCGGTCCCCTCTTTAATGTAAGATAAAAATTAATTATAAACTACATTTTAGGTCAATTTAAACATAATAAAGGTCATAATCCGGGCCCAGGTCCGGCCTGGCCTTTAAATCAGGTCAACTCCCGGGGTAGGCAATGGCCGCAGACAACAGTCTTTATATAGAACCGGCCGGCAGCGGCTGGACGCTTCTCATGCAGTCCGGGGTCATGGTTGACTGCCTGGTTGACCAAAGTCTGGAGACTCTGCTTAAGGAAGATTTCTCCCTGACCGACTGCGACCTGACCGGAATTGAGGCTTTGATTCTGGACGGCTCCTCGGTCGATGACATCAAAAATACCGTTGTCAGGGATCAAAGCCGCCTGGCTCTGGCCGCCGGACTGCCCGGAGTGGCCGGGATGGCTTTAAAAAAGGACAGCGCCTTAAAGGGCCTCAGAAACTCCATAACCTGCAGAGCTGAGGATATTCCGGAAAAAAGCAAACCTGGCCGGATCTGCCTGGCTTTGTACAGTTTGGTCCTAGGCCGTTTAGGCAGCCGTTTTTTAAGAAACGGCATCTACGTGACCCCAAAACAGTTATTAAGATACGCTTCCTTTAACCTGGGCGATCTGGTCCGGGTCGGGGGCCGGGTTTTGCCGGTCAAAGATTTCATTAAGGAAGTGGAGAAGGACCCGCTGGATCTGTATTTTCTGAAAGCCCTGGTTTCAGATAAAACTGAACCGGTTAAATCTTCTAAACCGTCAGAACTCCCGGTAACGGCCGGGGAACAGTCAGTCCGAAAGGCCGCTTCCCGGAGCCGCCCCGATGAAGGCCAAGACCCCCCGGCCGGCCCGTACAGCAGAAAAAAAACTCCCAGCGCCGCCTCAGGCCGGGACAAAGAGACTGACGGCTGTCAAAACTGCCCGGTGGGCTGCCAAAAACCCCAAAAGTCAGGCTGGCGGCGCCATGAAGCCGAACTGGCTTCTATTTGGGGAATAGATCCCCAGGAGCCGTCCGTGCCCGAACTGGCCGGAGAATTCAAGCGCCTTTGCAATGACTTAGGCCTGGAGGCCTTCGAACTGTCCGGCAGTCTGGCTTCAGCTTTAGAGGGGACCCAAGCTCCCCGAACCGTCCAAAGCGTCCGCCGGCTTTTTAAAGAGCTGGAAGACTATACGCCTTTGGGCCGCTTAATGGGCATGGGCCGGGTAAAAACCGCCCAAACATTTGGTCTTGATCCTTCATTACAGGAAGCCCCCCAAAAGAAAGCTCCCTTCCTGCCGGAAATTATCGCCTTTCTGGATTCTTTGGGCTTCTGCCAGCAGGCGGCCGGGCCGCTTTTGTCCGGCGGCGGCGCCTTGAATCCTTTGGCCGATCTCCTGACCGCCCGCTACGGACGAACCTTCAATGCCCCGGAGCTGAACGCAATGGGCGCCGATATCCTTACCTGGGAAGAGGAATTCATCTTAAAGGCCCGAGAGGCGGACGGCAACTGAGCTCTTTTAAATGGCCGCCTGAGCCGCCATCCGCCCGGCTCCCCAGGAGCGGCCGGATACCGGCGCCTGCTGCCCGGCAGAACGCCGCCGGCAAAATAAGGCTGAGCCTTTCGGCGGGGATCAGATATGCACCAGGAATCATCGGGCCGGGCTTCAAAGCTGCCGTGCTGAGGACGGATACTGCAGAGACTAAACAGCGTTCAAATGCGTATTTTCGGAGTCACAGAACTTTGCATTAAAATTTTGTTCAGCTATTTTTTTGCTTTATACACATTAAATGGAATATTCAACATAGATTATCATTATGCTAATATTATAATGATTTTTTATATTATTGAACTATTGACAGCTAATATATATATCTGCGCTGCAATGCAAACAGCTGTTCACTCAAATATTTGTACGCTTTATGAGGATCAGCCGTCCTTTCGCAGCGCTTTGCCCTGACACGGCAGCATTTTGACCTGTCCGCATCTGCCTCGCAAACCAAAGATATTTTTTTATACCGCTATGTTATAATCCAGTCAGGCTTATAAGACAGCACTGACGGCTCGCCATGGGAGCCTTATATTTGAGGATGATTACATGAAATATCTGCCTGTCTCCGATCTGCCGTTTAAAGAAATAATCAGGGAAGACCTTCTCTACGTCGACAAAACCGGCTACATTTTCAATTTGCTCAAAAGCCGCAAAAAAAGCTGTTTCCTCTCCCGCCCCAGGCGTTTCGGCAAAACTTTGCTGCTGACACTATGGAGGAATTATTTCTGGGAAACAAGTATCTTTTCCGGGGCCTTAAGATCGCAGCCGTGGGCTATAAGTTCCCCATACACCCTGTCGTGCGGCTCAATATGAGCTACCTCGAAACCGACAGCCCGGAAAAACTTAAGGAGTACACAGCCGACGACCTAAAGTCGGCGGCCCAGAATGAAGGCATTGCCGTAACGGCCAAATTTCTTGACAAAATTTTGGAGGGCCTTCTTTCCGGGCTTTCTTCTGAATACGACGGCCAGGGAGCGGTCGTTTTGATTGACGAATATGATGCCCCGGTGGCCCGGCATATAGGAACTCCGGAATTGGCCGTCGCCAACGCCCAAGTTCTTCACGGCTTTTACACCGGTCTTAAGACAAGCATTAAACACATCCGTTTCGCCTTCGTCACCGGAGTTACCAGATTCGCCTTAACGGCCCTGGATTCCGGTCCCAACCATTTTTACGATCTTTCTTTAGTTCCCGAATACGCCGGTATCTGCGGCTTTGCCGTATCGGAATTTGACACGTCTTTTCAGGATAGGATGGCTGAGACCCTGAAAGCTTTAGTCAATACAGGGCAGATGGAATCCAGCAGCCAGGCTTCAGATTTGCTGGCAGTAATACTGGACTGGTACGACGGCTACAATTGGCTCGGACCGGAACAGGTTCTCAACCCTTATTCCATTCTGCGCTTCTTCGAGAAAGTTCTTTGACACCTACTGGCCTCTGAGCGGACAGCCGTCCCATCTTTCGACCCTTATCCGGAAAAACCCTCTGGATTTTTTGGACACCCAACCGGACAGATGCCTCTCCCAAGAAGCCAGAAAAACCAGCTTTAGTACTCCGAAACCGGCCTCGATCCTCTTTCATAGCGGTTATCTGACTATTGATCGCCGCTGGACGGCGACTGAGGAAATTCCAGGGACGAAAGAAACTAATACTTACTACTCTTTCCGGCTCCCCAATTCAGAGGTTAGAAATTCCTGCAAAGAGTTCTTTTTCAGTACTCTTTTCAAAAGCCAGGACTCTAATTATAACTGCTTCCGCCTAAAATTCCTGGAGGCTTTACCTGACAGGGACTGTAAAGCAATCGCGAAGCTTTTCCATGATCTGCCGGCCGGCGAAGCCTGTGATCACCACATCTCCAGGGAAGATTTTTACCACGCATTAATCAGTGCGGCCTTAAGGGTCGCAGGCACAGAGATTATAAGCGAAGTCCGGAGTTCCAGAAGGCGGGTTGATACGGCCGCCTTACTTAATGCAGAGGAGCGCTTGATCATTGAAGTAAAACACCGGCATCAGCGTCTTGATCACAGCGGGGAAGACAGTTATAAAATCCTGACCGAGGCCTTGGACGAGGCTTTGGCGGCCATAAAAAATGCCGCCTATGCAGCCCCTTTCCGGCTGCCGCCAAAAAAAATCACAGGCTTGGGAGTGGCTGTCTGCGGAAGAGATCTGTTTAAAGTGGGATTTGTGGAGCAATCAGAGCTTAATGTGATCCATGAACAGGAAATTTCCAACGTCTCCCAGAGTTCAGAGACTTCCGCCGAGGACTATTACCTCGGCGGATAATTTTGATAAATTATAAACACCGTACCATTTAAGGATATTGTGGAATTAAAACTTTTTTATCCTTACCACAAACAGAGAATAGATATTGCATTAT
>JAISEL010000161.1 GCA_031264185.1 Deltaproteobacteria bacterium | reverse complement strand
ATATTGCAAAAATTAGGCCAAAAACTTTGGGCTTTTAGCGCGATAAACAGCTTACTCTCGTTTTGTATATACCTAGGGTGCCAACAAAACCCCTTACTCCCGTCATGTAAATAGCCAGGAACATAAATTATATTTTGCATAAAATTAGCTAGAGCTAGAGTGGCTTATTCGCCTCTTCATGGCTGCTGATTGAGGTCTTAACTTTGGTTTTGACTCTCATCTCTTCCTTGGCTGCAGGCAGGTGGTGTTATAACGGCCTGTTCAATGAGTCGTCTGAGAATAGCTTTTCCGGACTTTTGAGTCTCTTCTGTTGAATCGGAACACAAATTCGTTGAGGTAGTGTTACCTTTGTTATGGCTGATGGAACTTTGGTTGGTCTGTTTTCGGTACTCAATCACCAGACAGTATCCATGCGATGAACAGTACGCAACGGCTTGGTGCGCAAGTGAAGACCGAATCGTAAGCTCAAAGCCATATGTTAACATAAAAAATTGGTTCTGTTCAGCAAAAAGTATGCCAATCATAAACTAGCGGTTTTTCAGGATAGCCCATAAACCCGTAAATCATAAGCTCCTCTCGTCTTCGCTTTACCTATTAATATGTATTTGACGCCAGCTTGCCTCCTCGGTTGGTTAGCGTGAGAATATATCTCTTTTGCCATAGGTAAATTATGTTACATCGTACTAAATTGCTCGGCATGGCTTATGTGGTTCAGGGAAGTACTTTTTAAGCAGCTTCGCAGCATCCACTCCGCTTGACCAGGAAGAGGATAATATATATACTTCATCAATTGATTTAAAGGAGGCCGATATGGTTAGAGTCCGCGTTTTCAAATCAGGCAACAGCCAGGCTGTCCAGCTACCCAGGGAGTTTCGGGTGGAGGGACAGGAACTGGAGATTTTTCGCCGGGGACAGGAAATCATCCTGCGAGAGCCTGAAGCCAATGTGGCCCGCGCTTTTGACTTATTAAGTTCGCTGCCGGATGATTTCCTGCCGGATCGGGGCCAGGTGCCGACTCAGGTCAGGGAAGACTCATGACTAACGCCCCCCGCTTCATGCTGGGTACAAATATCTGCATCTACATTCAGCGTCATAAGCCACCATCGGTTCTGGCACGATTTAAGACTATAAAGCCCGGTCAGGCGGCTATTTCCGTCATCACTTGGGGAGAGTTGCTTTACGGGGCGGCTAAAAGCCAGCAGCCAAAGCAGGTAGTCATGCTTTTGGAGGAATTCTCTGACTTGGTTCCCGTTCTCCAAATGCCGTCAGACTGCGGAAAATCTTATGGACAAATACGGGCCGACCTGAAGAAAACCGGGCGGCCCATCGGCAACAACGATTTGTGGATCGCGGCCCATGCTCTGGCTTCCGGACTCACTTTGATCACCAACAACACTAAAGAGTTTGAGCGCGTTCCTCATTTGAAAATTGAAAACTGGATTTGAGGTTACCGTTCACAGACAGATTCATGGGTTAAACTTAAGATTGGCATTTGGGCCTTCTTCTTAGAGGACATCTCAAGAAGGCTGAATACCGAAGGTGAATTTTCAATTTAAAGAAGCCAAAAATACGGTAATACAGTTGTTAACTATTGCCACGGCACGAAACTCTAAGGGAATTATTACCCCGGCGGATAATTATGAGAATCTATTTTTTTCGGGTTCACCTTGACTTTTGCGTATTTAATTTTATCAATGGTCAAAATTATCCGCCGGAGTAATAGCTCAAAACCTGTAATAGAAACGGTATTACAGCATTCTCAGAATTAATAAATGCCGAGGTGATAGTATGATTGACTAAGATGCGATTATGGTGAAACTGATGGATGCCAGTCTAGTCGCAGAGCTAAAGCGGCTCAAAATAATTTCTCAGACCCAACAATAGAATTGCTGAATTGCTGGTTTTTCTTGACTTTGGTTTTACTTTGATATATATTAGAAATTTATAGAAGATCACTTTAGGTTTGAGAAACTTATGGGACTTAATTTAGGCCACAATAATGTCAGCCCGGAAAATGAAACCGGTTTTGGAATCTGGTTTATGAGTAATAGGACCAAAAATCAGACAATAAGCATGATTTGTGACCAGTTAAGTTGGCACGATTGTTGCTCTCTCTCTCTCTCTCTCTCTGGTCTTTAAATAGCATAAAACATCAATTTATTTCTAATTTCTTCTCTAATAGATCTGTTCTTTTCCGGTCTTACCCTGGTACTGCCTTAAAGTCCGGGATTAATTCATATTTCAGCTGTCCTATATTTTGGCCGTATCTGGGAGACTCACCAGGCCGGCCCATTTTTTTTAAAACAGCTTGCTTAGGAAATCAATAAGCCGCTGCATATAGTTATTGCCGATATATAAATATTATATTAATTTATTGTTTTAAAAATAAACTATTAAAAAAATTAAAATAATAAATTAATATATTATAATAATTATTTTAATAAAAATGATAATTTTTTGTTGTTACATAATTATACGCTTGATTCGATAAATTGGCCACACACCGGTTTTTTTCCCGGAGCGGGGCTTTTTGCGAGAGCATTTTATAGAATAAAGAGCGCCGATAGTGAAAAATCGGCCAAATTTTATATTTCCCAAGGTGCGTTGACTATGTTTAAGAAATTACTGACTTTAGTCCTGGCCGTCTTCATTCTTTCGCCGGCTCCGGTGACGGCGGCTGCGCCTGATCCGGCTTCAGCCGCCGAGTGGCGGAGAGCGGAGATGCTTCTTTTAAACCGTAAGGCTTCCGAGGCCTACCCGATCTTTTCCAGTCTTTTGCAAAGGTATCCCGGCCACAGTTCTTTAATGCTGGGTATGGC
>JAISEL010000066.1 GCA_031264185.1 Deltaproteobacteria bacterium | reverse complement strand
ACATCAAACAGGCCGTCCCCGACCGAGCCCTGGCAGTCCCAGGCCTGATCGGCCATGCTCATGGCCAGAAGAAAAACCGTATTGAAATAGGCCTCATAGCCGAGTTTAAGCTGCCAGGGGATAGCGGCCAGGAAGCTCCTGAAAGCGTTTTGGAAATCACCGGCTTTCTTCCTGATAAGCGCTTCCAGCACAGCCCTGGCCTGTTGTTTCATCAGCAAAGGGTTGTCTATAGGACTGTCCAGGAACAGCCAAAGACCGGCCATGGCCGCTTCTACATCCAGATTGGGGGAACGCAGGTAAAACTTTTTTTTTCCGCTTCCTTTTTTCTCAGTCCTGCCGACTGTCAGATAGCCGGCCTGGAACAGCAAAGTTTTGGGGCTGCAGCCGGCGCCGGCATCTATGGTGTTTAGGCTTTCCGTGAGGAAATCGCGGCTGTTGAAGGAGGCCAGATTAATTTTGCGCTCTTTGATGAGGCCGGCTAAAAAAGAGGTGCCGCCGGAAGCGAACCAGTATTCCGAAAACTCCGAATATTTAAAAAAGTGGAGAACCGACCAGGGGTTTAAAACCCTGGTTTTTCCGTCCCAGGTATAGCCGTTGTACCAGTCAAGGATCTTGTTTTTCAAATCCTCTTCAGTGGCGTTTGGCTCCATCTCTCCGTTGGATTTGGCCTTGGCCAGAGTCCCCGGCATATAATCATTGAACAGTGAATCGAATTCCTCTAAGGTAAAGCCGCAGATAGCGGCGTACTCGGGGTCCAGAGTCAAGTCCAGAAGATTATTCAGGGCGGAAAAGATGGACGCCTTCGAAAATCTGGTCACCCCGGTGATGAAGGTAAAGCCCCGGTACTTTTCGGCGGATTTCAGGACGCCGTAGAAAGTTCCCAGGGCCTCCCGGATTTTACCTGCCAGGTCAGTCTGAGTGAGTTTAGACAGGATAGGGGCATCGTATTCATCAATAAGAACCGCTACTTTACGGCCGTATTTTTTATTCAGGTTTCTGATCAGTGATTCGAAAAAATCGGCTGGAGCCTCGCCGTTGGGCTCCAGATTTTCATCTTCGGCGATATCTTTCAATTTCGTTAGTAAAGCTGATTGGACAGTGGCGACGCTGTCCGTGCTGACCGAGTTCAGACTCAGGTGAATGACCGGATTGGGCGTCCAGTTATAATTTGAGCGGTCATGAATCCACAATCCTTCGAAAAGCTCCCGCCGGCCTGTTAAAATAGCTTCTAAGGCGCTCACCAGAGAAGATTTGCCGAACCGGCGGGGCCGGGAAAGAAAATACGGCGTCATGTCCCCAACCAACCGGTATAGAAGCTCGGTTTTGTCGGCGTAGATATAGTTTCCCCGGCGGAGTGTCTCAAAATCGGCTATCCCGATTGGTATTTTTTTTATATTGCACACGGTTTTCACTTTGTCAGTTCAAACAGGCAGATTTGGGACTAAATCCTGGTCAATTCAGGACTTATATTTTTATATACGGACATGCTGCAGTGTACCATGGCTCCGACCTTGGCGCCAGTATTTATTATATGGAAGACAGGGTATTGTTGAGGCTAGTTAACAGGGGCCGGAAACAAATTCCGGAATTGGCGGGAGATATTACTTCATTTATCTCCTGATATTTAAACTGCAATTAAAATATTATACAATAATTTAAAATTGTATCCATAAGAATAAGAGCAGAGTTCGGTAAGTTCAATAGTTGTTTTTAGTACAAAGGCCTGAAAATTCAAAAAATTTGATTTCCGGAACTGAAAACAGTTACTCCCCCGCATCCTGACCATTTGATGCTTAATCCGGGTGGCTGCGGTCAAGGTTAATTTTCGTTTTCGGATTGATCGGCCAGAGAGACTACTCTAACCCTGGTGATGGCCGGACCTTCACAGGCGGCAATGGTGAATTTGGCTCCGTAACCCTGCCAGCTGTTTCCGGCGGCCGGATTTTCCCCGAATTTATCAGACAGCAGAGCGGCTAAAGACCTGTACTTATACTCCGAATCCGGCCCTAAATCCAGAGATAAATGGAGCCCCAGCTCTTCTAAAGAGACCTTTGTCTGGGCCAGCACGGAGCCGTCTTCCTGATTGACGATGGTCGGCTCTTCATGGTCAAACTCATCCTGGATAGGTCCGACAATAGATTCCAGCACATCTTCCATTGTCAGTAAGCCCTGCCAGCTGCCGTACTCATCCCAGACCAGACCTAGGCGGGTCCTTTTCTTTTTCATCATTTCCAAAATATCGTCAATCGGCTGGTGGTCGTAAATATAAAGAGCCGGCCGGACTAAAACGGCTAATTTTTCGGACGTACCTTCAGAAAGTAAGTCTTTGGCGTGGACAAAACCTATAATATTATCTTTTTGGCTGTCAAAAATCGGAATCCTGGTAAAGCCCCGCTCAATAATCAGTTTTTTTGCTGTCTGGGGCGAATCATCGGCAGACAGACTCACCACTTTCGTGCGGTGGATCATGATATCTCTGGCTGTCCGGCGGTCTAAGTTAAAGATATTGTTAATCAGCCTTTCTTCGGCCGCATCCAGCTGACCATCATCCCGGGAGTCGGCGATGATGAGCTTAATTTCCTCAGTGCTGTGGGCTTCGGACTGGGTTAAGTGGGAAGCCCCCACGACCACCAGAATAGCCTGAGCCATGGCATTTAAGATTTTAACGAACGGCAGAAACAAGATATGGAAAACCCGCATGGGGAGGGCCAGAAATAAAACCGTGGATTCAGCTGAACGTATGGAGATATTTTTAGGGGCCAGTTCCCCGAAAGTTACGTGGATAAAAGTAATGAGCCCAAAGCCGGCCAGAAAGGAAATGGAGTGGATTAAAGTCGGGTTTTGAAGACCAAAGAAATTTAGAAGCGGTTCAAAAAGCGTGGCCACCGCCGGTTCTCCCAGCCAGCCCAGACCCAGGGAAGCTAAAGTGATGCCCAACTGGCAGACAGAGAGGTAGTCTTCCAGATTCTGAAGACCAAAAACAGCGGCTCGGGCCCGGGTTTGACCGGATTGAGCCAGAAGTTCAAGCCGAGTGGCCCGAATCCGGACAAAGGAGAATTCGGCGGCCACGAACATGGCGTTGAGGAGTACCAGACCCGCGACGGCCAGTAAAAGAAGAGCTGTGTTCATTGAGAAAAAGACCTAAGGAAGACCGGGGCTAAGTTATAAGCCGAAAACGGCTTTCAGCCGACTCAGGGCAACAGTTTTAGACAGGATAAGGCCTCAGTAAGCTACACTTTGGCCTTACTACACCTTCCAGTCATTATATGATACAATTTAGCGGTTGAAAAGGTAGCCATAAAATGGCCGTCGGCGCTTTAATCAGGTCTGTTTGATGAGGCTGTAATGCCGGTTTAATTTAGGAGGTCGCATGGACCATTCCCTGGCTGATAAATTTGCCACTGGCCAGTTAAGTGACCCTTTTTCTTTTTTGGGGGCCAGACCGGCTCGTCAGAACAACCAAAGTGGAATTTTGGTCCGGGCTTATTGTCCGGGCGCTATAAAAGCCACCGCTTTCTTGTCCGGTGGTCAGGTGGAGCTTATTTCTCTGGGTGGATCCTGGGCCGATTATTTAGAGGGCTTTGCTCCGGTGGAGCATAACTTCGACCCCTACCGCTTAAAAGTAGAGTTTAGCCGCAGAGTCGTCAGTACCTTTTACGATGCCTACAGTTTTAGACCTGTTTTGGGTGAAATGGACCTTTTTTTATGGAATCAAGGCAACCATTACCAAATTTACCATAAATTAGGAGCCCATCCGACCATTCATCAGGGGGTGCCCGGGGTAGTCTTTGCCGTCTGGGCTCCGTCGGCCAAGAAAGTCAGTTTAGTCAGCGACCGTAACCAGTGGGACGGACGGAGATTAAGACTCAGGCCCCGAGGTTCTTCCGGAGTCTGGGAGATTTTTGTGCCCCATTATCGGGTCGGGGAGATCTACAAATATGAGATAACGACCCAGGAAAATATTGTCTTAATAAAAGCTGACCCCATGGGTTTTCAGATGGAAGTTCGGCCCAAAACGGCCTCAGTCATTGCCGATCTTGGCAACTACAGCTGGAGTGACAGTGAGTGGCTCAGTAAAAGAGCCCGGACCAATTTTTTAACTCAGCCCATGAGCATCTACGAAGTTCACTTAGGGTCCTGGAAACGGAAAGAGGACGGCTCGTGGCTGACTTACCGGGAAATGGCAGACCTATTAGTCCCCTACATTTCAGATATGGGTTTTAACTGGCTGGAGATGATGCCTTTAGCCGAACACCCATTCGACGCTTCATGGGGTTATCAGGTCTCGGGTTATTACGCCATAACTTCCCGTTTCGGCGGACCTGATGATTTCAGGTATTTAGTCGATTGCTGCCACCAGAACGGAATAGGGGTCATTCTAGACTGGGTGCCGGCCCATTTTCCCCGCGACTCTTTTGCTTTGGAGTATTTTGATGGGACCCATCTGTACGAACACGCCGATCCCCGGCAGGGGACCCATTCCGACTGGGGCACTCTTGTCTTTAATTACGGCCGCAATGAAGTTAAAAACTTCCTGGTGGCTAATGCCCTTTTTTTAGTCGACGAGTACCATATAGACGCTTTACGGGTGGATGCCGTGGCTTCCATGCTCTATCTGGACTATTCCCGCAAGGAAGGGGAGTGGATCCCCAACCGTTACGGGGGCAGGGAAAATTTGGAAGCCATGGAGATGATTAAGACCTTAAACACAAAGCTGTACGAGTTCTTCCCCGGAGCTATGACCATAGCCGAAGAATCTACAGCTTTTACCGGCGTCTCCCGTCCGGTTCATCTGGGGGGACTGGGTTTTATGTTTAAGTGGAACATGGGCTGGATGCACGATATGCTGGATTTTATGAGCAAAGATCCAATTTATCGCCGGTATAACATGGAACGGCTGACCTTTGCTCTTTTATATGCTTTTCAGGAGAATTTCTGTCTTCCCTTGTCCCACGATGAAGTCGTTTACGGCAAAAAGTCCCTCTGGGACAAGATGCCTGGCAATGTCTGGGAAAAGTGCGCCAATTTAAGGCTGCTTTTAGGTTACATGTTTGGGGAACCGGGCAAAAAAATGCTCTTTATGGGCGGCGAGTTCGGTCAGCGCTATGAATGGGATCACAATTCCCAGTTATCATGGGATCTTTTGGATTTGCCAGAACACCGGGGTCTGAGGGAGTTTGTCCGGGATTTAAACGCTTTATATAAGACAGAACCGGCTTTATTCAGTTTAGATTTTGACTGGCGGGGTTTTGAGTGGGTCGATTTCCGGGACGCCGACTCCACGGTGGTCAGTTTTTTACGAAGGAGCAATAACCCAGACGATACTCTCCTGTTTGTTTTTAACTTTACTCCGGTTATCAGGCGTAACTACCGTCTGGGCGTACCCAGTCCCGGCTTCTGGCGGGAACTGATCAATTCCGATTCCTTTGTTTATGGCGGCAGCAATGTGGGCCTGGGCGGCGGCCTTTTGACCGAGACCCCAGGCTCCCATGGGCGGGAACAATGTCTGGATCTGACTTTGCCTCCTTTGGGTTTTTTGGTCTTAAAACGTAGCTAACGGATATGGAGGCACTGAATGTCCCGCCAGGTCATACAAAGCGCCAATATATATTTCAGTCCCACCGGGACTACCAGAAAGATTATCCGAAGTATAGCCACCGGTCTGGCTTTAAGACCTCGGGAGATGGACATAACTTTGCCCGCTGCCCGCGAGCAGCATTTTAATCTGGAAAAAGAAGAACTACTCGTGGCAGCTTTTCCGGTATACGGCGGACGTCTGCCCAAACTGGCTTTGGAAGTCTTCCAGAATCTGCCACCCGGACGGAGGCCGGCTGTGGCGGTGGTTGTTTACGGTAACCGGGCTTACGAAGATGCTTTATTGGAACTTTTCGATCTCTGCCAGAAAAAAGGCTACTATGTGGTCGGAGCCGGAGCTTTTATCGGGGAGCACTCTTACTCCCACGTTATGGGCCGGGGCCGACCCGATCCGGCCGACGAGGAATCGGCCCGCTGTTTCGGACTGGCCTTAAGGCATTCTCTTCTGGGCAATGACCGGGTCTTAAGCGACAAAACCCTCCTGACGACGGCCCGGAGACCTTACCGGAAATATATGGCCAAATCCGTTATTTCCCCGGAGACTTCAAGAAAATGTGTGAGCTGTCTGGTCTGCGTGAAAAACTGTCCGGCAGGAGCTTTTATAAACAGTGACCCAAAAAATATTGACCGTGAAAAATGTATTTTATGCGCGGCCTGCATTAAGTTTTGTCCGGAAAAGGCTAAAAGCTTTAATGACGACGATTTTACCGATGATATGGCCGCTCTGGCTGCGGCCAATCTTGACCGAAAGGAACCGGTCACCTATCTGCCGTAAATCCATTTTAGATTATTTTGTTTTTGGTGGCATTATTGTGGGTTGTTTTTTAGGCTTACCCAAAGGCCTTGTCGTGTCCAAAGTTTATGTTTTTATTGATCTGGAATCCTGCTGTCCGACACCCGATGAGATAGACGAATACGTTCATGAAGAGGCGTTGATTACGGTTTACGGCGGACGGGATTTGACTTTTCCCATTGATTTATTCCACCGAGCTTTCAAAAGGGCAAAAATTAGTCAATTTTATGCTTAAAAAGCAATGTGCAATATTTTTTTGTAGCTTAAAAAATTTTGTTTCTAAGTAAAATATCTTATGAAAAAATACTATTTTATGTCAGTTAATATTTTAATTACAATAAATTTAGTCGTGATTGTCATGAAGTAATAAAACTATATAGATATTGATATCCCATTTTGACTTAAGCGCACTAAAATCATATAATTTTAGCCAGAAGGATAGATTATGGCTAAACCGTACTACGCGATGAGGATGTTGTATCATTTTTTCGCTCGGTTTGTGGGGAAAACGAGTCAGTTGTTCAAGTTAAAAAAATCTATGCGTCCTTTTGGGGGCTGTAGCTGGGTTGGATGCTGGCGTTGTAACTGCTGAAGTCCTTCAAATTAGCAAGAGGTCAGTTTATCGAAATAGGGCTGATATGGAAGGCGGCTAAGGGGATATAGGTTCCCTCAAATAATGGCTGGGGATGGCGGCGAAACTTCCTTATGTCCGAGGCGGAGGAGACAGCGTTTTTATCGGCATGGAAAGAGATTTCACTTACTGGTGATTTGGTAAGTCTTGATGCAATTCATACCGCCATTTGGAAACTACAGGCCGACCTACAGCTATGTCTACAACAAGCAGGATGCTTAAACGTCATGGCTGGAGAAAAGTAAAGTCTGATACCAGGCGTCCAAGAAGCGATCCGGCTATCCAAGAAGATTTAAAAAAATTCAAGGATTTTGTGGCTGCCGCCCTTTAAAACAACCTGAAAGGTCTCCAATTCAGGCTGATGTTTCAGACAGAATGAGGCTCGATTCGGTAGGATGTCTGAGCCTAAGTCTTGCTGGGCTCCTTACCCTGCCCGGCCAATGGTTGCTGCTGCTTAGTTCGGGAATTCAGGTACGTTTATACTGCTGTCAGCCTACAGCGATCATTTTCCCGCTTCCCCGCTGGTGATTTTTTCCAGAACCTTGAGAATATCGGAGCCTTTCCATACGGATGTACGCGGGCCGATTTTGACAGGTTCAGGAAAGCGTCCGCTTTTGCATCCGGCCCGCCATGCGCTTCTGCTGACGGGAATGAGGGCCAGAACCTGCGGCAAACGCAGCAACGAGTTTTCAGTGAGAGTTGTGGGCATACCAGTTCTCCTTGTGTGGTTATTTTCGCAAAGTGTATAATGGGTTTTTTCGTGCGCCTGTTTTCAGTGGCAGACCATACAACAGGGTAAATCTCAATATGTCCCATAGAGTGCAGGGTGTAGAGCAGGAAATTGCTTGACATGTTTTTGAAAAACACAGGCTTTATACGTATCCCATTGAAATTAGGCATTGGACATCTCCGCTCACGCTTTCTTGCGCAAGGCGTCCGGATAGTCGGCCCATCGTGTCATCATGCGGTTACGTTCTTCCAAATGCTGTGTGCGGTTGTAGGCGCGTCCGTTGGGGTCGCGTATGGTATGGGCAAGCCGATGTTCTGTAAGGCCGTGCCGCTTCAGCAAAACCTCAGCCAGGAGAGTCCGTGCGGGTGGCCCTGAATCCGTGAATAGTCATTTCCTGCTGGGTGTATCCCATGCGGCGCATTGTGAACCATACGTGGACAGGGCCAAACAGATGGTTGCCATATGTCTGGGTGGCACTAATAGAAGAAAATGTCTGGCTTTACTTGAGGACAGAACTAAGGGCAAAAAGACCAAAACCGCAATGGTCAACCCGACAGTGTCAAATGGACCGACCGCAAAGCCAAAAGTTTAAAAAGCCAAGCCACGGATGGGCACTGGACCGGCCACAAAGCCCAGAAAGCCAAGAACTAGGGACAAAAGTCCGAAGACATAAAATTTTGAAATTTAAATCCAAAAGAAATTTAAACCCATTTCTCCTATGTTGACGGTTAAAATCGGTTACCATTTCGTGTCCCCATAGTTTTGCTGGTCAAGCATTAGCCTAAAATATCGTACCATGAGCTATTTGTTTAGCTCTTGACATTGCAATTATTTTGCCAATCAACTCATCTGCTGAATTAAAAGATCCCGCCGGATCACCTGGTCTGTGAGTCCATGAAACCAAACTTATTTTTAATATTATATGCGCTAATTAGCCCAATAAGATGCCACAAACGGGAGAGGACTTTGGCCCAAATTGGATAATTGCTGTCATTGGTCAGCCAACTCAAACTATGTTTCTCTTGGCCGGCCTTTGAGGTCAGGGGTTAAGAAATATCTTTGTCCGAGGCGGTTAGCCACGAAAACTGCTCTTTAAAACACTCTATTTTTGAGGTCGGCTTTTCCTCTTTAAGCCAGGCCTCAAAATCAGGCGGTCGGTCGCAGAAAGCAGCCGCCAGTCCTCCGATCCGCTTCAGATCTTCATCGGCGGGAGTAATCTTAAAGCCACCTTTTTCCGTAAAAATGTTAATCTCTTTTTGGGTCTGCGTTCCGGACGGATAGGAATCAAAGCGGATGATAACAAGCCGCCGGGACGACAGCTTTTGATCGATCCCCGAGGTGGTCATGGCCCCGTTAAGACGTGCGCGGAAAGAATTGGCGTTGTCCTGAAGCAGGGCTCTTATGCTTAAATAGCGGTCAGGTCCAGATGGCTTGCGATGATAGATATGGGCTACTGTGGCGTGGAGCTGGGGCCAGGATTTGGTCAAATAGTTCTGGCAGACCTGAAGTTCGTCTTCTTCAGGCGAAAAGTCCGTCTCCAGGCACAGGCAATGGGCTAAGATCTCCATGGTCTGCGGCCACAGATTATCTTCCGCAAGGACAGGTTTGTAGATACTAGGGTCAACATTTTGGCAGTAAGAATCAAAAAGCCGGGCGGGAGAATCTTTTCGGGGCACTTGAGTCTTAACAGCCCTATTGGTTAAGCTTAAGCACTCAAAAGCTTCACCCCGGTCCAAGCATTTTTCCAGATGTTCGTGGCAGCGGCTTAAAATCTGCCGGGGATTTAATAATCCGGCTGCTTTTTCAAAAATGTCAGGCGGAAAAGGCCAGCTGGGGTATGGCGGGGTTAAATTACAGGCAAAATAGGCCGGGGCCAGACGCACGGTCACCAAGGCCTCTATATCTTCCGCCCGGACTACGGGCGTTAAGACCTGACTGGCTTCATACCTCTGCATGGAAGTGGAGAGACCAAACTGGTTAAGGGCCGACAGGCTTTCCGGAAGTAAACTTAAGACGGTGGTTGACTTGTAAGTAATATTTATTAAAGTGCCCAGACCGCTGGAGACCTCGGTTAAAATCCGGTCTGCGGCCAGGAAATTATCCCGGTTAAGGTCGCCTTTGGCCCCGGTTAAAACTGTGGAGTGGATTTTAATTATTGAATCCAGCTGATCCAAAGCCAGAACCGAAAACCCTCCGTTAAGGGACATAAGCCAGGTCAGGCCTTGAATAACCACTATGGGGTTGGCCCTTGGCCCAGAGAAATTCAGTGCTTTCAAAAAACAGTCCTCGCTGTCACCTAGGCCCTGAAGCCACAGGCGGCCGTAATTGGCCAACTCCGGACGGCCGGAACAGAAAAGAAAAACAGCTCTTATGAGATCTCCGAAACGGCTGGCTATTGCCTGATGTTCGTTTATGGCGTGCAGGCGGCCGATGACCAGACCGGCTCTTTCAATGAGCTTTTTCTCGTGCGTATTGGGAAACCAGGTATCAAAATTGGAAGGCAGGGGTTTTGACGGATCTCTGGTTGTTTCCAGAATATTATAGACAAGCCTTAAAGCCTGGGAGCGTCCGTTTTTGTCCCTGGCGGACAGAGAATTAATGAAGTGTTCAACTACGGTGTCGTAAAAAGAATTGACCCCGGTCATGTCGACGTTCAGAAAAAAGCCGCCTTCTTCCATGGTCTTTTGGCTGAAATTGGCCAGGAGATGGGTTTTGCCTGCTCCAGGATTGCCGATAATGACCAACCCCGGCAGAGCTTCCAGATTTTTTGTCTTTTGGAGTTTTTTTAAGTGCCTTTGGAATTTTCTTCTGACCCAGGCGTGGATTTGCGGAACATCGTTTTTTAGGGTCCAGACATTTTGGACCTGCCTAATCCAGTTAAAATCAACCTCAGCTAAGGCCGGTAAAAATTCTTCCGCAGAGGCCATACTCTAACTCCGAAGAAAGACAGTGTGAAAGTACAGACCGGCCAGTTCTACGGCCGCCGCCCGGTCTTGGGGGCTTATGGCCAGAGGATCAACGGTTTCAAATAAAACGAGCCGGTTCTCCTTTTGGAGGATTTCCAGAGCCTTATCAAGACATTCCCGGCTGATATCGCTTAATTCTTTGCGGACCACGGCCAGTTTAAAGCCCCCGCCGGGTTCAGCCGAAGAGACAGGAATATCTTTGAGCCGGACCAATATTGCCTCAGGGGTCGGGTCTTCAGGTTTTTTTTCGTCAGGTGGTCTGTGACTGTCCGGGGCCGGAGTGTTTTCTTTGGCCTGCCCTGAAGATGGATAGGGTGAGGCAGCTTTTTCCTCGGGCTTTTTTTTCCCGGCAGGTTGATGAGACAATATGCCGAAGTGGTCAGAGTCAGGGACCGCCCGGAAGAGATCGGCCGGACTTAAGCTCTTTTGGTCCAGAAAGACGGACAGCCTTTTTAAAAGACGGCTTAAAATCTGGCTGGCCTTTTGGACTTTAGTGACCAGAGGATCGTTTATGTTCCGGCCCAGATGCTGCCAGCCTTCTTCGGTTAAAACCAGCCAGGTGCCGGTCGTTTTTCTCTTGTTTGGCCTGATTCTGGGCAGTCTCGGTGTTTCGGTCAAAAGACCCTGTAAGCCAAGAAAACGGCGCTCATTGGTCTTTATTGCCAGTTCAGCATCTAAATCCTTAAGCCAGCCTCCGCCGCCGTGGCCGGCCAGATTCCACAGGTACAAAAGCATATTGGTCGAGATTAAGGTCATAAGGGTCCTTGTTGGTTTTTTGGCCTCAATACCGGCTAAAAGCTAATTTTAGTTTTCGGTCGATTTTTCAGCCGAACCTACTGTGCAGAAAACCTGGCCAAAAAGACGGGAAAAACGCCGCCTTCTGAAGTTCGTTTGAATTTAGAAACGTAGTATCCGTCTCCGTCCGTCTTCTGAATCAGGCTGCTCTATTTCCGGACATTGGCACCGGTCCGAGTGACTTTGGCTGTTAAATGAACCGGAAGTCCGGACGGTAACCCGTAAGGAGTGAACTCCGGATATCCAATTCCGCCATTAAAACACGAAGAAAGGAGTTGATTAGAGTATTATACGCCCTATAGCCGCACAATTCAATCACGAAATGGGCCAGGACCATGCTGACCGTTTTGATAAGCGGAAAATAAAACGCGGAGGAACGCGAAAACGGCGGATTTAAAGAAAAGGATTGGTGCTACAACCTGTCTTGCGTCCGTCCGTTTCAGCAGGACGAACGAGGAGACCATTAAGGGCACAATCCTGCGGCTGACGGAGAGCTAGGTGAGAAAAGTTGACTAACGCCGTATGTGCCGCAAACTGGCCGGACAGCCGGAAAGAGGCGAACATGAACAGCGAAAAAGTAACAGTCGCCTATGAGCTTATACGCCGCATCGCCGAAAATTAACTGGAATATCTGCCAAGAGCAAGGCGCATGCCTCCGTCAACAATTATTACGAAACTTATATCAAGCCGAATCGGTATTTACGACAACGCTGAGAAGTATCCGCTTTGACGCACTTCAAAGCGTTTAGACTCTAAAAAGCTAACGTCGTTTAAAGAGCGGAAAGAGGAATGAGCCGCCAAGACTGCTGAGAGAGACGGTATATATCAAACCGACTACCGCTTGAGCCAGGAAGTCAAAAACGCCTAAGCAATCAAGCGTAAGGTTGAAGCATACCGGCGAGGGCAAGCCAAAGAAAACGAGAAAATGCAGTTATGAAATGTAAATATGAAATGTAAATATGAAGATGGAGAGAGGGCGGTAATGCTGACCTCTATATCAAAAATCTACCAAAACATTTTTGTCCCTTTAGATATTTTAGCAAAGAAAATATCAAGACGATCATTGCCAAATTCGTTTTCGAGTTCACGCCAATTGTCAGCCGAAAGCGGCAGGAAAGCTAAGGAGCCGGGCATAAATAAACTTTACATCTTATGATTAACTATCGTATAATTCCACTCTCCATGGAATTTGTTCTTTTTCAAAATTATTGAGTTAAACTGCTCGTCAGAGAGCTTA
>JAISEL010000060.1 GCA_031264185.1 Deltaproteobacteria bacterium | reverse complement strand
TAAGCTCTCTGACGAGCAGTTTAACTCAATAATTTTGAAAAAGAACAAATTCCATGGAGAGTGGAATTATACGATAGTTAATCATAAGATGTAAAGTTTATTTATGCCCGGCTCCTTAGTATGGATTACCTAAGTTTTTTTCCTGTATCCCAACCCATGGAGCGGGGGTAATATTTCTTCCTATGGTTATTTCGGTCCTGTTAATTTTTAATTAATCCCAATCTCAGGCCCAGACAAGAACTACGGCAGCGGACACCCAATACGGTCCTGTCACCGGACTTTTGTCAGAAGATATCAAGATTTTTAAAGGTATTCCCTTGCGGTTCCACCGGCAGGAAAATTACGTTTTGCTCCGCCTCACGAACCTTACAAACATATTGAGCCTTCGGCGGCAGTTGAGTGCAGCCCTGCGCCCCGTCAGTCGCCAGACGAAAGAACGGAGGGCTGTATGGGGATTCCTAGGCTAGTTTTTTCTGAGGACTGTTTAAAACTTACTCTCTGGACTCCGCCTCCGCCAACCCAGGAGATAAGCTGCCGGTCTATGCCTTCTTCCACGGCGGAGCTTTCGCAATCGGTTCCGGAAGTCAGCCTTTATTTGGCGGTTCGGTCATCGCTCGGGAAGGAGTGATAGCGGTGACTATAAATTACCGGCTGGGCGGGTTAGGATTCTGGCCTTCCAGGGCAGCTTTCCAAAAATACGGCACTCCCGGCAATTGGGGCACATTGGATCAGATACAGGCGTTAGATCGGAGCAAAATTAATACAGCCAATTTCGGCGGTGAATAAGCCGGAAGTATCAGCGTTTCGGCGCTTGTCATAAATCCTTTAGCCGCTGGCTTATTTAGCCAGGCTATTGTGGAAAGCGTGACCGTTCTGTCCATCACTAACTGGCCGATTACCCATGGAGATCTTCAAGAATCCTTTAATTTAAGCGAACTTATGATGAGCGTCCTTGGACTTAAAGACGACGGGCGTGGTTTCGAAAATCTTCAGCAGGTCGATCCCCAGGTCCTGTCCAATCTGACATATTTCTTAATGAACAAGCTGATCCTGTCTCCAGTCTGGCTATTCCAGGCCTTAGACGATTTGGCTAAAAAATTTTGGGAACGCTTTCCGGCGGCAGACTCCACTCGCCTTGACCAAACGAGGCAGGCCCTGACATATTCCATTTTTTCGGCTGGTACGATAAGAATGGCTGAAATGATCTCCCGGCATACCGATGTCTGTTTACGGATTTGATAATATTATTCCTGAGTTAGCCGAAGCGGCCTGGGAGCTTTTCATACCGAAGAGCAGGCGTTTATATTCGGGAATTTAAAATCTCAGGGCCTGGATACGGAAAAAAACTTTCAGTTCAGTCAGGAAATGCGTTCCAGTCAGGTCAATTTCATAAAACCCGGCAGCCCCAGTCCGCCTGAGCTGCCGGTCGAGTCCAGATGGCCCAAATTTTGCCCTCAGGAAAACAAAGTTATGGTCATCACTGAAAAATTAACGTCATCTGCCTGGCCTGAGTCCGATAATTTAGACTTTATGGCTGAGGAATTTTTTGGCCCTAACCCATATTTATGAGTAACATAAATAAATTACCGTGTTTATATATTATTAACCAGAGCAAATTTTATAGCCTGGACTACAGTTCCCAGGCCTGATGCTCTTTAATGAAAAGTTTTTCTCTAACCAGGCCGCAATATTTCTGTTTTCGGTAACATAAGTTACTTAAAATCTCTCGCCGGAAAGGTAGAGTGAAGGTTAAGAGGAAGAAGGCTTTAACCTGGTTTTCAGTCCCGGAATCCCGTCGGGCTCAACGGAACCAGCCAGAGGTGCAATTGTGAAACGAACCCTGATTACCTGCAGTATATTTGAAGCTGAATTGAAACATGTTCTGGCCGGCAGCTCCTGTGAAGTGGACATAAAATGGCTCCCGGCCGGTCTTCATTGCGATCTGGACATGCTGGAAAAAAGTCTGACGGAACTTTTGGAGGCGAGCAAATCAGAGGGCCGCGGGCTGAGGCTTTTAATCGGGAGCGGGTGTCTGCCCCAAATGAAAGAACTGGCCAAGTCCTATGAGATTCCTGTTTTGTCTGAAAAAAACTGTGTTGAGTCTCTTTTAGGCCCGGAACGCCTCCGGGCTCTGGAGCAGAACAAAACCATGGTCATCACTCCGTCCTGGATCAGAAAGGTCTTCCTGGCTCCGGACGGGGTTAAACGGTTTTTAGGTTGGGATAATACTGATTTCAGAATCAATTTCGGCCGTTATGACCGTCTTCTTGTTCTTGAAGCCGGTCTGGAACCTTTAAGCGACGAAGAGACTTTGGAATTTTTCGAAATAGCCGAAGTACCCATTGAAACCGAGGAAATAGATCTGAATCATTTTAAGGAAGTTATGAACCGGTTCCTGGCTTAAATTCCGAAGCCTTTACGATTCGCTAAAGCAAGAAAAAATAAATCAGGCTATTTCTTCTTCGGCCAGGTGCTTAAGGTACCGGCCATAGTCATTTTTTAAAAGTGGGCGGGCCAGTTCCAAAAGCTCATCCCGGCTAATCCAGCCTTGCCGGAAGGCCACTTCTTCGGGTGAAGCCACTTTCAACCCTTGGCGTTTTTCCACTGTCTGAATAAACTGCCCGGCCTCTAAAAGTGTTTCGTGGGTTCCGGTATCAAGCCAGGCCATACCGCGCCCCATGAGCCTGACTTTTAACAGGTCGTCGTCTAAGTACAGCCTGTTTAAATCAGTGATTTCCAGTTCCCCCCGCAGGGATGGCTTTAAGCTCTTAGCTTTTTCCGAGACTGTGCGATCGTAGAAATACAGACCGGTCACTGCGTAGTTGGAGCGCGGCCTGGCCGGTTTTTCTTCCAAGCCTACGGCCTTTCGGTTCTTGTCGAATTCCACTACCCCGAATCTCTCTGGATCGTTTACGTGATAAGCCAGAACAGAGGCTCCCTCGGTTTCCGAGTCAGCCTCTTTAAGTATTGTGACCAGGTCGTGTCCGAAAAAAATATTGTCCCCTAGAATCATGGCGCAGGGCCTTTGGTCAATAAATTCTTCCCCAATGATAAAAGCCTGAGCCAGTCCTTCCGGCTTTGGCTGGACCCGGTAGGAAAGTTTTAACCCCCATTTATGGCCGTCACCCAGAAGCTTCTGAAAATATGGGGTGTCCTGTGGGGTGGAAATAACTAAAATATCTTTGATTCCTGCCAGCATTAAAGTGGTCAGAGGATAATAGATCATAGGTTTGTCGTAAACCGGCAGCAGCTGTTTTGATACCACCAATGTAGCCGGATGAAGGCGGGTTCCGGCCCCGCCGGCCAGGATTATACCCCGCCTCATAATTTTTTCTCCTGAGACTCAGGGGCTTTCTGACCGTAATGGAGGTCGAGCCATTCCCGGTACGTTCCGCTTCTGACCCGTTCAACCCATTTGGGGTTATTTAAATACCAGTCAACAGTCATGGCCAGGCCTTCTTCAAAAGACCATCTGGGGGTAAAACCCAATTTCCGGTCAATTTTTATGCCGCAAATGGCATACCGGCGATCATGGCCCGGCCGATCGGTCACATGGGTTATCTGAATTGCGTGAGATTGACCGTCATCCCTCGGTCTTTCCTGGTCAATGATTTGGCAGATAGCTCTGGCTACATCCAGGTTATTTTTTTCAGCCTGACCGCCTATATTATACGTTTCTCCCGGCTGGCCGAACTGGAGGACATTCCTGATGGCCGTACAGTGATCGGTTACATAAATCCAGTCTCTGACCTGGAGACCATCGCCGTAAATGGGCAGAGAATGGCCGTAAGCGGCGTTTAGAATCAGTAAAGGAATGAACTTTTCCGGAAACTGCCGGGGCCCGTAGTTATTGGAGCAGTTCGTGGTCAGGACCGGCAGATTGTAGGTCTTAAAGTACGCCCGGACCAGATGGTCAGCGGCGGCTTTGGAGGCTGAGTAGGGACTGTTGGGCCGGTAGGGGGATTCTTCGGAAAAAGGAGGATCAGCAGGCTCAAGGGAGCCAAAGACCTCGTCGGTTGAAACATGAAGAAATCGGAATCTATCTTTTTGGGGACCGGTCAAGGTATCATAATATGCCCGGCTGCTCTCTAAAAGATTAAAGGTGCCCATGACATTGGTGGTCATGAATTCGGCCGGAGCGTAAATAGAACGGTCGACATGAGATTCGGCGGCTAAATTCAAAATGGCCCTGGGTTTATGCTTTTCAAGAATATTTTTGACTGTTTCCGGGTCACATATATCGCCTACGACCAGTTCATAGACTTCAGGGTTTAAATGAAAAAGATTGTCCGGATTGCCGGCATAGGTCATTTTATCCAGATTGATGATTTTTTCATTCGACCCGGCAGCCCAATCCAGGATAAAATTGCTGCCAATAAAACCGGCGCCTCCGGTAATTAAGATAGTCATAATTAATCTCCCATTACTCTTCCAGGTCCGGTTTATCCAGAAGACTGGCCGGTTGAAGGCCGCTTTGGCCAAAGCGTTCGTTTATGGTGTCCATGGCGTTCAAAAGCCGGAGATCTGAGGGCTGCTCATGGGGAGTGAAGAGATCTCTCTGCGGCTGGGTCCGGATTTCCGGAAAATTTGATACGCTGATGCCCAGAAGGCGCCAGGGACCTTTTTTGTCTTTGGGAAAGAGTTCTCTGACCAGCCGATAAATCTCCTGATGATCATCTAAGGGCTGGGACAAAGTTTTGGAGCGGGTCCAGGTTTTAAACTCATTGTTTCTGACTTTTAAAGTCACTGTCAGGCCTTTAAGCTCGTGGGCTCTTAAGCGCCTGCCAACTTTGACGGCCAAGGCCAGAAGTTCCCGGTTAACTGACTCAGGATCTTCTATATCCACAGCGTAAGTATCTTCATGGCCAATGGATTTTATAACCCGTTCCGGCTCCACTGCCCGGTCATCGTGGCAGTTGGCCAGCAGCCAGAGTTTATAACCTGAACTGCCAAGTTTTTTGACAACTGCCTCGACCGGTAATGAGGCCAGGTCGCCTATGGTTTTAAGCCCCCAGGACTCCAGGGTCTTCTGGGTTACCTGCCCTACCCCCCAAATCTTACTTAAGGGTAGAGGCCATAAAAAATCCTGTTCCTGACCTTCTTCGATAATGGTCAGTCCGTCAGGTTTTTTATGGCCAGAGGCTATTTTGGCCAGATGTTTCTGGGTAGCTACCCCGGCTGATACGGTAAGTCCGGTTTCGGAGAAAACATCCTTTTTTATGGCTGCGGCTATGTCAGGAGCCGAACCGAAGAGTTTCAGGGAACCAGTGACATCCAGAAAGGCCTCATCTAACGAAAGCGGTTCAACCAAAGGGGTATAGCGCCGAAAAACGGACATGACAATTGACGAGATCTCCTGGTATCTGGCCATCCGAACCGGCAGATAAACCCCTTCAGGGCAGAGTTTTTTAGCCCTGGCTATGGGCAGGGCCGAATGAACTCCCCTGGCTCTGGCTTCATAAGAAGCTGTGGAAACAACCCCCCTGGAAAAAAGACCGCCGACTATAACCGGCCGGCCTTTTAAAGAAGGATTGTCCAGAACCTCCACGGAGGCGTAAAAAGCATCCATATCAAGATGGATTATCCATCTGGGCGAGGTCATATTTACGGCTTAAGGCAGAAAAGCCAGAGTATCATCATCAATTTTTAGTAACTGGGCCGGAGCGCCGGTATTAAACACATAATCGGCTGTAACTCCCTGATGGGGGCGTCCGGGTTCTTCCAGATAGCCTTTGATGTTCTCCACTGAAGCCGCTTTGATGGCCAAAGTAGCTGCGTCATAGGCCAGAACGGCCGGCCAGGTGGGGGAGTTTTTGGTGAAGTACTCGTAGCGCCGGGCAAAAACATTGTAGGCGCTGCTTTTAGGGGTCGGCACAACCGGCAGGCATAAGGTTAAATTCAAACCCAGGGCCCGGTATTCCGCGCCAACTTCCCTATGACCTAAGGCGCTGCCGCCTAAATAACGGGCTTTACGGAAGTTCGAGTCGGCCAGAACCGGTCCTGCTTCCACAGCCAGGCTGGGCGGCAGAGCCAGTAAAACCACATCCTGGGAACTGCCTTTTAAGTCTTTTAATTCGGCCAGTTCGCCTAAAGCCGATATATCCAGCCGGTGAACCTTAACTTTGGAAGATAAAGGGGAGAGTTTTCTGGCCGATTTGTTGGCCCCTGAAGGCGGAATGGTCATACCTTTACTTAAAGCGTATGCAAAGGCATCGGCCAGAAGCTTCTGGGGTCTTTCCGGTCCCACCACCAGAATAACCTGATTGGGTTTTTTGTTCTGGGTAAGAACATCCTGAGCAAGACGGCGGCCCTGGACAGCGTAATCAGGCATGAGCTGAAAAAAATTTTCATTTAAAGATCCAACTTCAGGGTTTTCCAGAAAAGGCAGAAGGACCGGAATCTTGTAATGAATGTAATAAGGGGCGTTCCTGGTCAGAGACTTTTCCGAAAAATGGCCGATAGCCACCTTGACCTGTTCTAAATTCGGGACCTGGGTTTCGACCCGCTCCTCTTCGTCGGCCTGGTTTAACCGAAAGCCGATACCCCAGGCTTTTAAGGCCAATTCAGCTCCCCTGGCCGACTCCCGGCCAAATATGGACAAAGGGCCGGTCTGTGGACTGACCAGAAGCAGGTTCTGGTCGTCCATAATAACTGCGGCCTCGCCGGGGTAAACGTTTAGAGGGGTCTCTAATGACTGAATCGGCTGGGGGGTGGCCGGTTCACCGGCCCGAAGAAGCCAGGGAGCCAGAATCAGGCCCGTAATACCCAAAAAGAGTAAAATGACCAGATAAGGCTTATAATTTATCTTATTGGTCGAATCAAACATACGCTTTCTCCGGGCCGTTTAAAGGCCGAAAATCAAAAACTAGCTTATCTTAAATTAACGCTTTTAAGCGGTATTATATTAATAAATTTTGAGATTAAAATCAACCAAAGAAATACTTTTTGACGGCTAAGGTTAAGCCACATGTCAATTGGCGTTTAAATATAAGGGAAGGCAGGAAGACAGATCAAGCCAATCGCGGAAAGAAAATATCGTTTAAAAATATTAACATTAATCTATAAATATAAATTTAAGGAACAATAATTTCTATATAGGCTGATATACATTGATAAAAATATCTTATGCAGGAGAATTATTAGGCGTAAAGATAGCCTTTATGACGTATTGCCGGGAAATCGGCAACTCCCAGTGGGTATTTTCTTTAAACCAACCATGGCGGCGACCTAATAGCTCATTTGCGGTCTTGGTTTTTTAGAAAACTGGAAGAGAATTCGGCCTTGTCATATATAGGGAGCAGGCGTAGCCGTTCTGGGCTATAGCGCACTTCTGTCCAGGGCTTGCTTTTCCTCATTGCCGTAGGTTATAATAACAAGCAATGATTAAATGACTGTATTAGAGAAGCAGAGTCTAGATTTTAACGTCTGACCAGTTTTTTGGTGGGAGCTGAGACTCTGGTTTCCTGTTTGTCGAAAACGACCCCGAACAGTTATGATAATTTGCGGTCACTTTTTTGGTTCAGCCTTTGATAGACCGGATCTTAACCAAATTCCGGTATAAAGCAGGGCTAAAGGGAGCGGCCCAAAAGATTTCGGGCTTCAACGCATAAGGAAATTTACCGCAGTATTCGTATTACTTATACGGATACTTCGTTTCTAACTTAAATTAAATTCAAGGAGGCGGCGTTTCATCTCCGGCTTGGCCTGAAGGACGAAATTGCCGAGGATCTGATGAAGAATAATTTAACCCGAACCCATAATCATCTGATTTTGCGTCAAATTATAATTGGCATGATTATTGCTCTCTCTCTCTCTCTCTCTCTCTCTCTCTCTCTCTCTCTCTCTCTCTCTCTCTCTCTCTCTCTCTCAAAAAAATTTATTAAACATATAATAAAAAAAAATATAAAGAATTTATAAT
>JAISEL010000049.1 GCA_031264185.1 Deltaproteobacteria bacterium | reverse complement strand
CTGCATCTTCGGAGGCTTCCCCTGAGACCCGCTAAACTCAACATTGGGCGCATAATGCCCGAAAAGACCCCGGAGAGCGTCTTTGGGTCGACTCTGACGATTTCCGGCCTGCTCCACGCTCTGGCTCTGGTGCTGGTTGTTTCTTTCACTGCTGCCCAGCCAGCTCCGGTCTACACACCCTTGGCTGTTATGGATTTTTCCCAGTACGATCCAGAAGGCGGCAGTCCAGGTTCGGCGGATACGCCAGAAGAAATTCCCATCCCGCCGGCCCCGGAACCTGAACCTGAGCCTGTTGAACCCGAGCTGGTGCCCGAGGTGGCCGAAAGTATATCGGAAGAAGCGCCGGTCATACCGCCGCCTCCGCCGCCGGAGAAAAGGCCGAACAAGAGGCCGCCCATAAAGAGGGAGCGTGTTCCCGGTCCGCCGGCGCCTGTAGCCCAGGGTCCGCCAGGTGAAGGTCGGGGCGGTTCGGGCGGCGGCACCGGACGGGGTAATCCCGATTTATTATCGGCCTATAAAGCCAGGATCAGTTTAAGACTCAATCAGTACAAAAAGTATCCGCCTGAAGCTATGTCTAAAGGCCTGAAAGGTATAGCTACGGTCAGTTTCCGGATAAGCGCCCAGGGCAGGGTTTCGGCGTCCAGACTTACCAAAAGTTCGGGCGAGACGGTTTTAGATCAGGAGGCGCTGGCCCTTTTAAGGCGATCTTCACCTTTTCCGCCCATTCCGGTTGAATTGGGCCTAGGGTCTTTGGATTTAAATGTTCCGATCAGTTTTTCGGCCAGGAGATAATGGCAGAGCCTTCTTAGTAACCGTTCCGGGGCATTTTTCTGGGCAAAGTTTCAAATCAATGAGGCATCCACGAAGAGCCTGACTTGTTTGGTGAAATAAGTGCCTTAGAGAGACTTTGGGCGATAAAAACACGAAGCCTATGGCTTTTTTCTGCCTAATTCTGTTCCTATTTGGTGACTGATTTTAATCCGCTTCTTCAGTCGGCTGCCACGCAGCCGTAACAAATCCTGACTGTCTAGAACATAGGCTTGCCAGTTTTTCATAAAGACGCAGGTCCCGATATTTCGATCATCCAGATCCACGGCCAAAGAAGTGAGGATGGGGTTTTTGGACGCGTCCCGGATTTTTGTCAGCCCGGCCTGGGCAGACTTTAGAGCCGCAGGGCTGTCTTTAGCAATTTTCACCTCAATAATGTAATCTTGGCCTTATATTTTTACCGCCAAATTGGTCTGCCCCCGGTTTTTACTGGCATAAAGAAGGACCGGTCATCGGTCCTGACTGACCTAAGGACAAGCCCTGCTGTTATTCGCCCTGCTCCAGCCAGAGCCATCCCGGCCAGGACATCTTCGTCCATTTTAACGGAAACAGCCAACGTATGGTCCCGAGAGGCCAGGCCCGAATACAGACTCATAAAAATGACCAGCGTATTGGGGACATCGCCTGCGGCCAGATATTGGTCTAATTCGATGGCAGCCGCAGCAGCCATTCTTTCAGATGAATAAAGATTATCCATAGACAGATGACAGAGCCGAGAGTGCGGTCCGGACTTCAAAGTTGGGATCGTCCAGAATGTAGGAACCATCGCTGTCCTCACGCAGGGTCAAATAAACGGCGTGATAAAGAAGCACTTTCGGAGGCGTGGTTCCGATTTCTTCTGGTGTTCTGACGAAATTTTCGGTGGCTGGAATACCGGAAAAATCATCCACTGTGAGTTTTTTGTCTCGAAGGAATTTCCGAATGAGGCCGTTGGAGCCTGATTCTATCCAACAATGTCGGATAGTTCTCTCCGAGAAAGAGTTTTTCCCAGCGCAAGCTGAGTTTTGGGAGTTGCGCCGGTTAAATTTTAGCTGTTGGAGAAAAATAACAGTGCTGGAAGACTTGCAACACTGAAGACGGAAAGCCGGATTTTCAGGCCAAGAAAAGAAATAGTCTCTCTCCGGAAGGCGGAACCAACCTGGTAATTGGGTGGCACTAAATAGATTATAATTATGTACAAAAATATTGTTTCAGGTGTGGCGGCAGTCGATCCAATTATTCAAGAACAGATAAATTGCCGAAAAATGGTCGTCTGCCTGTCATGATTCTGCCTATTACCTTGTATCATGTGAAGAGTATGATAAAGTCTCCTTAATTTGATCCGCGCATCTTCTGCTGTGAACTGCCAGTCTATTGTCGCAACTTTGTTATTTCGGTCTCTTGCCCAAGCCACCATTTCCTGTATAAGTGTTTCTATGTTTGATATACGACGTTCTAAACACGGACTTTTTATGGTATTTACTTCAATTTAAGCTGGATAAAGCGCACGAAGGAAAAGCGCCTGACCTGACTACAGAAGCAGAGCTGGCAAAAATACATGAAAATGCCCAGGAGCATTTGCAATGGGTCATAAAAGTAATGATTAACACGGGATTCAGGCCTGGACCAACTGAATTTTTTGCAGCCCGTTTGGCGGATGTGGATTATGAAAATGAGGGAATATGGATTGCCAGAGAGAAAACACATGGAAAGAGAACGTTGCAGCCAGTCAAAAAATAATTCATGAAAGAAATTAAAAATAAGGACAAAAATAAGGACAAAAATAAGGGATACTTAGTTGAATATAAAAATATAAAAGTAAAAAGCGTTCATTCAGCGTGGAAGAGTGCGTTAAAAAAAAAGGCATAAAGCGAAGATTAAGAATGTGTATGACTTAAGGCATTATTGTGCCACAAAGTTAATACAAAGCGGTACAGACATGAAGGTTGCCGCAGAACTGACGGGACATGCCAACCCAACCCAACCCGACAATAACAATGTCAACGTATCACCACACTGAGAAAACTCAAAGCAAAAAAGCTATAGAAGAATCTGAAATCAAAAAATTCTGAAAAATAAAGCCAAAAAATGAAAACGTCTGAAAATATTGCAAAACTTGTCGACATTACTGCGGAAAAAAGGAAAACAGGCCGAAAACAATGAAGTAAAAGGCTATAAATTCAAAATAATATGTTGATAATCAGGCGGTTAACGAAAGAAGAAACATAAGAAGCCGTCTAAAGGGGACTGTCAACAGGACGAACTCGACTGCGGAATTGTTTTCAAGGATCGAAATGACGGCATCAGGCTTCAGTTTGGCCGGAAATGCAGAAACCTCAGCATCAATTGTTACAATTAAGCTTCAGGAGGGTCAGCTATTATAGGCAGACTGTACATATCTGAGCCAGTCAGTTCGGGCGGTTTAATCCGCCATTGGCATCATCAATTTGATACTCTTTTGGGTTCTGGGAACCCAAAAAGCTTCACCTGCCCTTTCCGGCGTGATTTGGGAGAATCAGCCCAACGGCCAGGCAATTTTTAAAGGCCGGCTGCCGCCGTCTATGATAGGTGCTTCTTTGAGCCAGAATATGACCGGATTATTTCCGGTCGGGTAGCATGGCGGCCAAATTTTCATAGGTATAGAGCCTTTCCCCTTTAGCTCAACGCTTTTTCTGACAGGCCAGGATCTGGTTATAAACTGAGCGGCGGCATCCGGCCAATTGACGGATCAATTTGTGGCTTTTTGGCTGGATTTTTCCGCTTCAGTTTACAGCCTCCCCTAATTGCCGCCGCCACAGCTTTAGAGCTGATTTAGAAATTTAACAGCCAGTAATCTAGGAACAGATCCATTATAGTTGGCCCATGGGAACTGCCAAGGAATTAGGGACAGGAAGACATTCCGTTTATAGGATGACCGTCCGCCTTGTTTAGGTCATGAAATGCCGTGAACACCAGACTGAACCACAATTCCGATTGGAATGCGCCTTATATTTCCGGCCTTACGGCCGGAGTTTTACACGGAATTTTGGATAGAAAGATTAAAGGTCCTTACAATTATCAAGTACCGGAGCTGACTGTAATAAGTCTCTCATCTAAAAGGAGCTTTTCAATTTTTCTTGGCAAAGAGGCCACATCGTTGACCCGAATAACCAAAGGTTTCTTAAAGTCAGCTTCAGGAGCCAGAATTTTTAAATCCATGAGCGACCGGCCGGCCCCGCCGCCGCCGTGGGTACAGAAGGGGATAACGGTTCGGCCGTCTAAACTGTATTTTTTCAAAAATGAGGCCACCGGCCTGGGAATGGATCCCCACCAGTTGGGATACCCTAAAAAGACAGGGCCGAACTGGTCCGGCTCAGGTAATTTCAGGTCTTTAATTTCCGGAAAAGCCTGTTTTGACTGTTCTATTTTTGCCTGTTCAACGCAGTCACTGTAGTCCTCGGGATAAGGTTTAATCGGTTCCAGTTCCAAAAGCAGCCCCCCTGTTTTCTGGCTTATTACTTTGGCCGCCGCCTCAGTAAAACCTGACCAGGAGAAATAGATAACCAAAAAATCAGACTTGGTCCCTCTGGCTTTTCTGGCCAGTAAAAGGACCAGAAAAGTTACGGCACAGGCTAAAAGAATTTTCATCCATATCTTCGGCGTAGAAACCTCGGCCGAAAGGCCTGGAAAAACACCGCCTCCTTAATGATAGTTTAAATTAAAAAAATGTTATCTGCATCAATCCGATCTCTGGATCAGGCGGGCATATCTATGGGATACGTTGACCGGCCTGAACGCCTCAAGCCCTGCATTAATGGTGGTGATTAACTTGACATACTACCACAGCTGAATGAAGACCATGGGATTCCAGGATCAGCGAAGAGCGCCGACTGAGGCCGGTCTTACGACTTCTCCTCCGAGAGCCGATGCCCCGACTCTTAGGATGTTATTGTCGGCCGCTCACGTTCCTGTCAGTTAGGGCACCGCCTTCCGGACAGGCCTGCTCCCGTGTCTTCAGAACGAACTCTTCCGGCACGTGCTGGCAGGCAGAACAGCTCTTGGAACTCGGGAAAATCTTTGGATCCTCATGTGGCGGCCACCCGGTCTGCAGGCACTGCCACTTCAGGATTTTCGCGAAGCCGCCGAACTCCAAGCCGGATATCTTCCCGCCCCAAAGATTCTGCTTCCTTTGAGAGTGAGATCCTCAAAGCGGATTACGGCGCAGGCCGGAATTCAGAGCCGTATTGGAACGGAAGTCTTTCAGGCGCCTGCCATCCCTTCTGGGGGCCCTGACCAGGTCAAGTCTGGCCTTCCTGCAGTTGATGCTGCCTATTTTTTTTTGGTGGACAGCTTCCTGGATTTTAAGCGGACTTCTGTCCGGACGGGTGTGCATCATAATGATGTTTAAAAACAATCATCTTGCACTGCATTTCGGTGCCTCTGTGTCTCATATAATGATCCCAAAGTTTAGACCACCGATTGTTTGAAAGGATAAGAGAACGAATTCCTATAACATTTGAGGCGCCATCTTTGGACCGCCTTATAAACAGCGCTGCGGCGCTAGCCGTCTTTATCAGCCAGGGAGACGACACCAACCATGGCTTCTCTAAAAGTCGGCTTTTTATCCCTATCCTTTAACAGCAGAGTTGTTTCGCCCAAACTGACTGAAATAGTATCAATTTCGTCTTTATTTAAGACCTTAGCGTCTTCATATTTGATGAAAGGCTCAGAATTTTTTAGCTAATTCGCCGATTTTATCTGATAATTTTGTCAAATAGTCCCTGCTGACAGACACATCATGTTTATCGAATAAATCGGTCGGACAGAAGTTGAAGGCATATTGGCCATCTTTGACACTGCCAGTTTGGCGAACATAGGCATCGGTCCAATTCAGGACCATACGGGCCTTGCTCTCCAGGGGGACATATTTTCTGCTTCTGCCGCCTTCAGCTGACTGGCAGGCATGCCGCATAATATTAAAGCCGCCGTACGGCGTTTTATAAGTCTGCTGGCCGCAGCTGTAGTAAGTTGCCTGCCCGATCTGAAGGCGGCTGCCGTCAGCGTCTTACAATGACAGACAGTGTTCGGTGAGAGAGGCATCGGCGGCATTAACAGCGGCTGAAACAGTCTCTTCCATATCCAACATATTCCCCATAGTGGTAAATTTCATACCCGGGGATACTTCTCCGGACTCAGAAACTGATATGGAGACAGAATGTTTGGCTGAAGAGAACAAAGAATCGGCTTGTTCGCTGGACTCAGGGCGCCTCATAAAAGATAAAGTATCCCTATTGTACCATTTACAGATTTAAAATCTATAACAAATATTCATTAGCAAAAAAAGGTAAGCTGAATTGTTAGGGAGACTCGTAACGGTCTGTATGACAAATTAATCTGTATGACAAATTAATTTAAAAAACAAAATAAAATCAATAACTTAAATTTAAAGTATTAATTTATATTGATCTTGCTGCGAAGGATCTTTAAAATTGTATTCAATGATCCTTAGAAATGAGAGCCCCCAAATTTAAAAGACAAAATCTTCTGATATTCAATTCAGCCATAAGAAGAATAATGGTAATGGGTAAGTTTAGTTGACAAAGATTTTCTCTGGGTTATAATTCTCCCTAGATTTGATATCCGGGAGTTTTACCTATGGCAGGAAGCGAACAGACCCTTGCCCGAACAAGGATTGTGTGGATTTTGGGAAAACTGGCGGAGATAACATAGCTTACCGTGGTAAGTACGGGAAGAATAATGACAAGGATCTGCTTTATTGCCGGACCTGCGGAAAGCGTTTTGCTTCAACCAGGAACTCTCCGTTGCTTGGGGCTCACCTTTCGCAGGATCAGGTCTTTCAGATTGTTCGCCATGCCGCCGAAAGCGTAAGTATCAGAGCTTCAGCCTGTCTCCTTGACATCAGCAAGGCTACTGTAAATTTAGTCATCCTCAAAGCAGGCGGCCACTGCCAAAAGGTCTTTCATCTTTCATGCCTTAATGTCTTCGTTTCAACTTACGGAAGTTCAGCTTGACGAACTGCGGACGTTTGTGAAAAAAACGGCTGCTGCCGAAAAAGAATTCGAACAAGGGTTCGTAGAAGCCTGGATCTGGACAGCCATAGACACTCCCTCCCGGCTGACCGTCAATTTCAGGGTTGGAAGGCATTGCCTGTAGGATGACTGTTAGGTGATTCAAGAAATCCACAGGTCCCTAACCGGAGACAACCCGCCTTTCGTAAGCGATAAACTTCAACACTGCGCTTCTGTACTTGTTGTAGAGTTTTCTCACGAGGAATCAATCCCGAGGACAGGCAAACGAGGACGCCCAGCCAGACCTAAAACGGCGATTGATGATGACCTAAATTACGCCGCAGCAGTTAAGAAGACCGTAAAGAAGGGCCATATCGTAAAGGTTGAGCGTAATGTCGTTTTCGGGACTGAGACTGGTTTTTAGGAGAGGCTTGTGGATTCTCCAGGCAATACATCAATACAGCCTACGTTGAGTGCAGTACTCCCGACTGGCGCCTCTGGGATGTCCATTTGACTCGTAAGCCGGTGACCATTCGCAAAAGCTCGTAAGTGGTTGGAGGCCTAATTATAGATCTGTATATACTGGTGCAATTTTGTCAGAGTCCGCAGTTCCCTGAAGATAATTTCTGGGGAGACAGTTCATATTACCCCGGCGGGTAATTATGATACAAACAAATCACCATAAGGTAAAATCAATGAAGAAAAATATTATCGTAATTATTCGCCGGGGTAATAATAGGACACCAGCAATGGCCGCTGGAATTACTGCTCGACCTTGGACAAAAGTGGAGCTTTTAAGAACGGTTTTGTTTGTCAACTAAACTTACCCATTGCCGAATAATGTTGGCATACGAATAAACTTGGTGAGGGTTAATTTTTGACACCATTCAGGTGACACACCCGTTGCAATAAACTTTGGAAGCTTCTTATTGACCGAAAAATTAAAAAGAAAGAACTGCAAGAAATCGCCGATATTAGTGCAAGTTATATCACAAAACTTGGGCGAGATGAACCGGTGACTGCAACCGTTCTTATGAAAATATGCGCTGTCCTAAATTGTGACATTGGTGATATTATGGAAATTGAAAATCAAGATGAAAAATTTGGATTATAAATACCTTTCAAATTCGGCAATTGAGCCATTATTTCTTTGCGGCGATTATTATAATTTGTTGCAGGAGTTGCCAGACTTATGCATTGATATTGCTATGACAAGTCCTCCATACTGGGGCAAGCGCGAATATGATAACGAAGATAGCATTAAATTGGAGAAAGACTATAATAATTATATTCGCAATCTCCTTAATGTTTTCAAGGAAGTATATCGTGTGCTAAAGCCAGCAGGAAGTTTTTGGCTCAATATCAGGGATTCATACCAATGCAAAAATCTTCTTGGCATACCGTGGAGAGTAGCCCTGAGAATGTGTGATGAGCAAAGTTTGATTCTGCGAAATAGTGTTGTGTGGAATATGGTTAAGGGAGCACCTGATAATTCGGCAGATAAGCTTAGAAATGTTCACGGGGATTTGTTTCGTTTTGTAAAGGCCAAAAAGTACTATTCTGACATCTCAATGGCAAGAAAAGAACCCCACAAAGCAAAAGTGCAAAATGGTGCCGTTGTCTCAGCCACAGGCGTAACAGGGGTTCGGTATAAGCGTCAGATTGAATTATCCGCAGTTCTTTCTGACGAGCAGAAAACCTCAGCACTTCTTGCTCTTGAAGATATACTTAAGCAGGTGCGTGATGGTTCACTGGGTGATTTCAGAATGATTATTAGGGGACAGCAATGCACTACCCACTCCGATTCAACAAAAGTGTCAGGACGAGCAAAGGAATTGGAGACAAAAGGATTTTACTTTCTGAAATATATCACCCTGATGGTGCTAAAATGAGTGATGTGTAGGACATAATTCCGTAAGATACGCAAGGCCGGAAGCTGCATTTCGCCCCTTATCCCACTGACCTTATGTCATACTCCGATACAGACAACCTGCCCAACGGACGGCATCGTATTAGACCAGTTTTGCGGCACAGGGACGACTATGGCCGTAGCCTGTGAGAACGGGCGAAAATCAATAGGTATTGATATCGCTGAACCTTATATTAAGTATGCAACAGAGAGGATAACGGTAAATGAACAAGGTCAAAGAGTTCTTTGGGCAGTATCCCAAGCAAAATGACATTGATTGGGAACAACTCGCTACTGAGCAGCATTGCCAGTACACCAAAAAACCGCTGAGTTAAATTAAGAAAAAGCACCACAGCCAGCATATCTATTGGCATCTGCACCGTATAGTAAACGACATAAATAATTATGCTTGAAAATTGAGATAAGAGAACGTATAATACGCATATAGAGGGTTTTCTTATGCCAATGCGTAAATACGTCACCGACCCGAAGAAATTGCTTTCGGAAGGCCAGCTCATTGTAAAT
>JAISEL010000100.1 GCA_031264185.1 Deltaproteobacteria bacterium | reverse complement strand
CAAAAGGAACTGGGAACTTTTCAGAGATGCCTTTTTATTGACATTGGAAAAAATAAAAACAATCTCCCGGGCTCCGGACTTTGACTTGAAGATCAAACAGCAGATGTACGCAATTGATTCTACTGTTATTTCTCTTTGCACGAAGGTTTTTGAGTTCGCAAAATACCGTCACTCTAAAGGCGGCATTAAAGTCCATACTTCCATAAACGTATTGGTTGGTGCTGCCATATGTAATAAATGTTCTTTTTTGCTCCGAGAGTCCGGTTGTCATTAGCGGAAAATAAGCCCGACTCAACTACACACCCAAAAAATTCAAACTTTCAGAACGTAGAGCTTTTAAGAAAACTGCGGATTTCAAAAACATATATCTAATGCGTTCAGGCACTGAGACCACCAACTGTTATTTGGACAGAACGACCAGAATAAAACACTCACGATATTGAGGATTTAGAGCCCTACAGTTTTCAGTAGTCCTTACCTTAAATCATACAACATATTGTTTTTTTCGGTATTTTGCTGTCCATATATCGGCGTTCCAAGCCATAGCTAAAGGCCTGATTCATGACTCCGTGAGAAGTCACGGCCTCATGACAGTTTACCGTGAATCAGGCTACACGTTGTATTGTTCGATATCTTGCTGTCCATATATTGGTGCGGCCAGTCCCTGCCAAAAGCCTGATTCATGCTCCAGGGTTATGCCTTGACCTCACAACGGTTTGCTAGGGTATCAATGAAAAGGCCAATTTTAGACCCGAAGGTAAAAAAACTTGCCGAGGCGGCCACGGGGCCATAAATACAAAAAATTATTGTGAACTATACGTCCAAAGGCGAACAGCTGGTTGCCATAGCTCTGGAGGGCACTAACAGAGGAAAATGTCTGGCTTTACTTAAGGGCGAAAAAACCAAAACCCAAAAGACCAAGCTCACAGTGTCAACTGGGTCGGCCACAAACCACAAAAAGCCAGAATCAAGGACAAAAATCCGAAGACATAAAATGCTGGCAATTTTTCGTATCCCCAAGTAAATGACCGGTCTTAGGGTTGATTCAATGGAATTCATAAATTCCATGGCGGCCAGTCCCTCAAAAAATCCCCCTCCGCCAGGAGAAGAAGGCATCTCATAGCGAGACGGCCAGGGATTTACCGAAGCCTCGGGCAGGACCCAGAAAGCGGCTTTTCCCCTTTCTTTGGCAACAGGGGATAATATTTCATCATGTCAACTGATACAGCCACCCTGACCAGCACTTCCTCAAAGGTCTGCATCCAGTCTGGACAGTCCCTGTGATTCCAGCCAGGGGATTAGGGGCTATCTAAGCCTCCTTTTGACCCTGGACTCAAATTACTGTTTATTTAATTATATATCAATTATAATTATAGCTATATTACAATATTTTAGTCTCTCAAAACTGAATGTGAGTCCTCGTTCTTGCGGACACACCTTCTGTAAACGATTAGAAAAACTCTCTCCGGCCTTCAAATTTTCTCGACCAGATGAATACTTTTTTCCAATAAATATAACAATTTAAGTTTTATATTAGCTATCTTATGTCCCGATATCTACCCAGATTTTTTTTGTTCCTCGTTTACTTGAATTTTAAGTCCACTTTTCCTATAGTGGTATAAAAAATAGGTCTTCGGTTTGGTTCGGGAAGATGCGGAATCTGGCCGCAAGCAATTGTTGGAACACACTAAGGCCTACAATTAAATCTGTTCAAACATAAGCTTTTTTCCAAGTTTCGCCCCGAGGCCAGTCATCTGGTGTTTGGCCTTTTTCCCGGGTTTTAGTTTACACTAAACTGGCGGCTGTATGTGTCGCCAATTCATTACAAGGAGGTCGCTAGGAACCTCAGGTATATGTGACCTGGGATTAGCGAAAAGTCAGACATGTTCAAAACCCCCCTGAAAAATCTATTCATTGTCTTGGCTCTGGTATGTATCGGGGCAATTGCCATGGTGGCCTGCGATTCTTCCCCCGCACCCACTCCGCCTCCGGCTCCGGCCAAACCGGCTACTCCGCCGCCAGCTCCTCCGGCCCCCGAGGCTGCTCCTCCGGCTCCCGAAGCCGCCCCTCCGGCCGGTGAAGCCTCTGAGGCCGCTCCTCCGGCTGCCGATGCTCCGGTCGCAGATGCTCCGGTCGCAGATGCTCCGGCTGCAGATGCTCCGGCTGCAGATGCTCCCGCTGCCGACGCTCCCGCCGCAGATGCTCCGGCCGCTAACTAGTTAACTGTTCGAAGATTTTAAGGCATTAAAACCGGCCCCGGGCCTTCCGCAAAAGTCCCGGGGCCGTCATGTTTTTATCCTCCCAAGCCTCAAAAAATGTCCGGCCCTTATTATATTGGCGCTAAAAGCCAACTATCTGGCTTTTAACGGCTTTCCCCTGTAAAATTTACCTTAAAAAAGGAGAGTCTTTATGAAGACCAGAGCAGCCATTTTTGATTTGGACGGTACAGTTTTAAACACTCTGCCGGATTTGGCTGACAGCTTAAACATTGCCTTAGAAGCAGCCGGCTATCCGGCCAGGACTCTGGATGAATACCGCTTCATGGTCGGTAACGGCATGGCCAAAATGATAGAGAGGGCTTTGCCGGATGACCGGAAAACCCCGGAAATCCAGACTGAAATCATGAAACATTTTAAAAATGAGTACGCCCTCCGTCAATGTGACAAAACGGCGCCTTACGAAGGAATTACCGACCTTTTGCAGGACCTGAAAGCCAGAGGCTGGAAACTGGGGCTTTTGTCCAACAAAGATCACGAAAACACTCTGGAGATCGTTAACCATTTTTTTTCAGGAATATTTGATGTAATAATAGGAGTTAAACCTGGCGGGCCATCCAAACCAGATCCGGCCGGGGCCTTGGAGATATGCCGGACTTTAGGATTTAAACCTCAGGAAGTTATCTACTTAGGCGACAGCGGGGTGGACATGGCTACGGCTAATGCGGCTGGCTGTCCGGCTCTGGGGGCTGGCTGGGGTTTCAGACCAGCCGAGGAACTTCAAGAAGGCGGAGCTAAGGCTATCCTGGAAAAACCGACCGATTTTCTGGCCAAAGCCGAAAGTTTGTAATCATTATGGAAGAGACCCTGCCGAAACTAACCAAAAGGCCGGAAGAGCCTCTCCCACCGGAATGGTCTTCAGACCCGGAAGGACTCCTAAAAAGCCGACCTGGTCTTATAAGAGCCGCTTTAACCGGAGGGGTAGCTTCGGGCAAATCAACGGTGGCTGAACTTTTAATAGCTTTCGGAGCTGACCTGATTGATTTTGATATTTTAGCCAGACAAATTCTGGAACCGGAATTACCAGGTTGGACTAAAGCTGTTGAACTGTTTGGCCATAAAATGGTCAATCCCGATAAAACCTTAAACAGGGCCAAAATAGGTGCTCTGGTCTTTAAAAAACCGGATTTAAGGAAAAAACTGGAAGAAATTGTCCATCCTCAGGCCTGGGAATTGATGCTTAAAAGGCTTTCCGAACTTAAAGAGAGTCCTTTAATTGTTATTGATGTGCCCTTACTTTTTGAGGCCAGGATTAACTCTCTTTTTTCACCCGTAGTCTTATGTTTCTGTACCCCGGTTCAGCAGTACCAAAGGTTAAGAGGCCGTGATCCCCATAAAGGGCGGGGTCTTTGTAAAAAAATAATAAAAAGCCAAGGTCCGCCGTCCGAAAAAGTCAGGCTGTCCAATTACATAATAAATAATTCCGGCTCTTTAACCGAACTGATCCGCCAGACGAAAAAAGTCTGGCTTGATTTGCAGGCCAATCCGGGCCCAGAAATACAGTAAAGGCCATGGCTAAAGACAATACTTCCGGAGAATATCCGACTGACTGGGTGCCTTTAGCCCAAAGGATGAGACCGGCTTCATTAGACGATTATATCGGGCAAAGTCATTTAGTCGGACCGGACAAACTGCTCCGTCTTTTGTACGAACAAGGCCAGGTAGCCTCGTTAATCTTATGGGGACCGCCAGGAGTGGGCAAAACCAGCCTGGCCCGGCTTCTGACCCAGAAGGCCAAAGCCGATTTTGTGGAATTTTCGGCTGTTTTAGCTGGCATAAAAGATGTCCGTGAAGTGGTGGCTCAGGCCCAGACCAAAAGGCGGCTTTCAAATCAGAACACTGTCTTGTTTGTCGATGAAATCCACCGCTTCAATAAAGCCCAACAGGATGCGTTTTTGCCCCACGTGGAAAGCGGTCTCATAACTTTAATCGGGGCCACGACTGAAAACCCCTCCTTTGAAATAATTCCGGCTTTAATTTCCAGGACCCGGGTTTTGGTCCTGGAACCGCTGACCGCCGGGGACCTGACCTTACTGACTGAAAAAGCTTTAAGCCAGGACAGGGGTTTAGGTCGCTATAACGCCTCATTAAGTTCCGAGGCTCTGGAGTTTATCCTCTTATCGTCCGGAGGAGACGCCAGATCTTTGCTAAACGCCTTAGAGCTTTCGGTCAGTTTAGTTAAACCGGATCATAAAGGCCAAAGGCTTATAACTTTGTCTGTAACCGAAGAGGCCGTCCAGAAGAAGGCCTGGCGCTATGACAAAGGCGGCGAAGAGCATTATAATCTTATATCCGCTCTCCATAAGTCTCTGCGCGACAGTGATCCCGACGGAGCATTGTACTGGCTGGCCCGGATGCTGGAAGGCGGTGAAGATCCGGTCTATTTATTAAGGCGCATGATCCGTTTTGCTTCCGAAGATGTGGGCATGGCCGATCCGGTGGCTTTAATGCTGGGTACATCGTGTCTGGACAGTTACCGTCTTTTAGGCTCACCGGAAGGTGACTTAGCCTTAGCTCATCTGGCTGTCTATCTGGCTACAGCGCCCAAATCCAACAGCGTCTATGCTGCTTTTGGGGAAGCCAGAGCCGATGCCCGTAAATACGGACCGTTGCCCGTGCCGCTCCATATCCGGAACGCGCCGACCGGCTTAATGAAGCAACTGGGTTACGGCAAAGGTTACAGGTATGCCCATGATTATGAAAAGGCAGCAGTTGACCAGAAACATCTGCCTGATGAGCTTTTGGGCACTCAGTACTACAGGCCAACCGACCGAGGCCGAGAAAAGATTGCCGCCGCCTATTTAGCGGCCATCAAGGAGGTTAAGCTCTCTGAAAAAACTTAAAGCAAAGTGTCAGTCACCCCGGCTAAAAATGGCTGACAAGAACCCTGGATTGACCGGAGAAAACGGGAACCGGCCAGCTGCATTTTCCGTCGGTTCAGACCCGGCGGGGGCTTCAAAAGCTCCGCCCTCTTAACGTCTGGGGAAAGTAAATTTCACCCCTGGCGGGTGGCCGTCCTGACTTCAGGTGCATTTAACGGGCCAAAGGCGTTCGGGCGGATCACCTATTTCCATAAATTTAGCCGCCTGATTCAGAGAGCGGACGGATACGGATACTTCTTTTCTAAATAAACTAAACTTAAGGAAGCGGTGTTGCCTCCCCGGCTTTTCGGCCGGAGTTTCTACGCCGAAGAGCGGATGAATCTTAGTAAGTCTTTTAAAAATATTGAGTTCTACCTCTGTCCGGATATTTTTGACCTAGATAAAATCAAAGGTCTGGCCAAATTTCAAGATTCGAATATGGCTTGGCTAAAATGTCCGTCCGTAGGACCAGACGAGCCCCTAATATCGGCCTTAGAAGTCTTAGCCCAAAAGGCTCTGGATCTCTGGCCCAGCTGGTACGATCTTTTTGGTCAAAATACTTTGAGCCTGACCGACTGGCCCCAGCAGCCTAATTCCAGAGAAGGGGCCATCAGATTATTCAAAATTCATCCCAAAATACTGCCTAGCTGGTTTGCCGGGATCAGACCTCTTTTGGCCGAGAGAAAACCGCCGATTTTAGCCGCCGGTCTCTCAAAGCTGGGTCAGATCTGGCAACTGGCTTTAGCAATAGGCGCCAGTTTAGATATTTTAGCTTTTCATCTCTCTGCTGAGGTCCGGATCTATGATTTAATCGGCTGGCTGAAGACTTTAGCCGGTTTTGAAAGACTTTTAAACCGCCGGGTAGCCGTCTTTATACCCAAAGCCCTGCATCGGGAAGTTCAACTGGCCCCTTTGACTAAATTGGCTGTTCTCCTTCCCGAGACCAGGAAAAACGGTACTTATAACCCTGATTTACTGGAAAAGACAGAACCTGAGACAAGCTTTACCCCGACTCTGGCCCTGGAACTTCTGGCCCAAACATTAAATGAAGACAAACGCCTTCATAATCTTTTAAGGACCGATGTGCTGGCCGCAAATGTAGGCAATACAGCCATCCGGGCTAATTTTCTTGGCCCCGAGCAGCTGGCGGTCATAATTGACCGCTTTCAGGAGACGCCCGATCGGACCACGTTTTACCAAGCCAGGCGAATTGATGCCCTCTTAACGGCAGAGGGATACAGAGTCTTAAGGCTGTCGGACAAAGAAATAGAAAATGATCTGATCGGCTCGGCCGAAAAAATAGCCGAACTGGTTTTAAGCCAATCCAAACCAAGTTGGACTTATCCCAAATTTAAGACCCGAGGCCTGCCCAATACCCAGAATCCGGGCCAAGTAATCTTAAGCCGCCTTTTATCCGAGAGGCCGGAACTGGATGAACTATTTTTCATAAATAAAACTTTGACGCTGTCTAAACAAAAAATTTTAGCTGACTTTGTCTGGCCTAAAGGCTTTTTGATTGTCCAAACTGATGGAGGATTGCCTTTTCACCAGGATTTAGCTAAATTCATAGACGGCAGAAACAAAGACTACTTGCTTCTTTCAGCCGGTTTTACGGTTTTGAAACTTACGGCCGAAGAATTAAGAGTCCTGCCGGAAGAATGTCTGGACAAAATAGCCCATCTGGCCTTTGTCAATCAACCCCAGCTGTAACCGGGAGACTGTTAGGGCCCTAACTTAACCGGGGAAAACGGCAACCAGCCCGTCGGACTGTTTTGTCAAGGTCTTTTTTCGGGACAGAGAATTTTCATCGTTTCAACAAATGGTATAGTGTGAGCAAATCAAATATTTTTGAAATAAAAATTCACGATATAAAAATTTTTTAGTGACATCTAATGAAAGATATGCTATATTAGAAAAGTAGGTTTGTTTTGCGTCAAGGAGGTTGATATTATGGCAATCAGCTACAACAAATTATGGAAGTTGCTTATTGATAAGAATATAAAGAAAACTGATTTACGTCACGCAGCGGGAATAAGCACAAACGTAATCGCCAAATTAGGCAAAAACGATCCTGTTTCAATGGAATCATTGACTAAAATATGCGTCGCGCTGAATTGTGATATTGCGGATATAGTTGAAGTGAACAATGACAATGGTGAGGAGAATGCTTAAATATGGCTATTAACAGGAGCAATCCTGACAGATGGAAAGAGGATATCGTTCAATCTGTCGATTTGTATAACTCGTGGTTTATGGAGTTCGCACCCAAAGCGTTCCGCGTTCCGCGAAACTCGGATAAGCACAGCGAGCCGTGTGGAACAGGCGTTGGATGCGACTGCAAATTTTACAGACGTTTCTTCTGAACTACTGAAAGAACACCCTGAAGTATTACCAATTCTCCGGATGTCCACTTGCCCTCCGATTGCGCGTGACCGACTCATCGGATTAGCCGGTGTTTCAAAAACGCTCGTCGAGAGTATGGAGGATTCAACGAATCCAAGAATCCCGCCGCGCATCTCCACAGAACGGCTTGAAAAAGACTTGAAACGGATATGCGGCATTATTGAGAAAATGGCAGACCCTGATATTTTCGTTTGGTTAAATCGCGCCAATCCTGCTTCTGATGTCGAGCTTTCCCGTGCGGCTACAATTGTAGCGGATAGACTGTGTGGGGCGGTTTCAGACCCGATTATCCGAAATGCCCAAGAAAAGCGGCAATTGAACGCTATAGGCGAGTGGTTGCAGACAAGAGGATACAAACACGTTGAGGGTATCAGGTTCAGCGAAATGGAAGCGGGGACTTATTCCTTTAGGACGAATGTGCCAGTTTCGATTACAGGTGACGGTGAACCCGCAAAGGTGAACATCCCCGTTGATGTTGTGATTATGCCATTGAAGGCAAATTGTGATGATTTGCCGCTACTGATTGAAGCCAAATCTGCCGGTGATTTCACCAACGTCAATAAACGGCGCAAAGAGGAAGCGCAGAAAATGGTACAGCTTAAAAGCACATACGGCACAGAAGTACAAGTTGGATTATTTTTATGCGGCTACTTCGACTCTGGTTATCTTGGGTATGAAGCGGCAGAAGGGATAGACTGGGTATGGGAACACAGGATAGACGATTTGGTTCTGTTTGGACTATAGATGATGCTGTCGAAATACGGCGGTTGTCTTTGCAGGAAAAATTGGATTTGGGCAAGACGATTGAGGAACGTCGCCGACTCGGCCAGTTTGCCACTCCTACGGCATTGGCGCGGGATATAGTCTCGTTCGGGCTTAAACATATCGACTCGCAAGAGGGCATTCGATTTTTTGACCCCGCTTTTGGGACAGGGGCATTTTATTCTGCTTTATTACAGGAGGCAGATGGCGATAACATAATTAATGCCACAGCGGTAGAGATAGACCCATTGTTTACAAATGTGGCAAGCAATCTTTGGCCTGAAAAAGAGATAAACATAGTGAATGCCGATTTTACTGCCATAGAGCCGGACAGCAAATACAATCTGATTATATGCAATCCTCCTTACGTTCGCCATCATCTCATCGAAGGAGGCAACAAAGTGCGGATTAAAGACAAAACGGAGAAGGTTTCAGGAGTCAAACTATCTGGACTTGCAGGGCTTTACTGCCACTTTCTTCTGCAATCCATTCAATGGATGGACGACGACGCAGTTGCGGGTTGGCTTATTACCCCGGCGGATAATTATGATAATCTATTTATTCTTTGGTTTCGCCTCGACTTTCGCGTATTTAATTTTATCATGGTCAAAAATTTTTTTAACTTTTGAATGATCGTTTTGCAA
>JAISEL010000047.1 GCA_031264185.1 Deltaproteobacteria bacterium | reverse complement strand
TTATTTTGAGAGAGAGAGAGAGAGAGAGAGAGAGAGAGAGAGAGAGAGAGAGAGAGAGAGAGAGCAATAATCATGCCAACTCTGATTGATCAAAACTGAAATATTTCCTGTATATTTGTTCATAACTAAAATCATAAAAAATAATCTAAATTAATAATATTTACCGCAAACCGGATTTTTCGAATCAAACTCTCCAGTCAGATTGACTGCCAAGAAAAAAATATTTTTTTTATTATCCTTTAAAGGAAAAAATTTGTCAAGTGATTTTAGACTTTCAAACTTTCCGGAAAACTGCCGCTAAAGCCGGCTGACAAGTCGCAAAATTCACGTCGGCCCATAAAAATTAGCGGTTTTATAACGGATTTTTAGTTCTTCAGGGTGACCTTCGTGACCTTCAGGGGCTGTTGACTTTTTCCGGTTTTCCTGTATTGTTTTTTTGTTCAGAATTCTAAATTCTCCGGCCAGTTTCAGCTAAAATTTGACTCCAAGACTTTTCATCGCCTGATGAATGAAGTTTTTCAGAGGAGTAAAGTGTTGTTTTTATTATAATTTTATTTCTGGACTAAAACTCTGCGGATAGTTTATGCTGGAATTTTTGAAAAAAATATCGGCCTTCCTGAAAATCAAAAAAATCCGGTCAAAAAAACTGCCGGATATCTCTGAGGGCTTTCAGCCCGTGTCAAACGATGGCCATTTTGACCAGACATCCCCCCAGAAGCTGGCTGAAAAACCAGAGCAGTCGATCTTGGAAAACCCGGCTGATTTGGCTTCAATTTTAAGGGCCAATGAACAAAAACTCTTAAAAACGCTGGAGGCGAACAGCGTTTCGCTCCGTTCAGCCCTCCTGGCCAGCCGTTCCCAATTGTCCGCAAGTCTGGCCGCTAATTTGGAAAAATTCCACCTGACCGTGGGCAACCTTGATCTGAGCCTGAAATCTTCTCTCCTGGCTAATTGGGAGGTTTTTAGGACCTCTTTGTCATCGGTCTATTCTCAGTTGACCGAACTGCTGACCCAAAGTTCGGAGCAGGTTCTGGAAGCTTTGGATAAAGTCCGCGACTATCTCGGTCCGGAAAAACTGGCCACCGCCGGGAATCTGACGAAATTACTCGGAATAACAGGGGAAAATCAGATTTTTCTGACCACCTTGGATGAGTTAAGTCAGGAAATTTCCGTTTCCGTCAGTCAGTCCGCCGCTCTGCTGACCAAATCCCTGACTGCTCTGGAGTCCCTGGACGAAAAATTAACCCAGGCCGGCCGACGGGAGCGCCGTTCCCAACAGGCTTTGGAATATCTGATCAGCAGTCAGGAAGAAATCCTGAAATCCATGCAGTCAGAGGAAAAACTCCCGAGCGCTAAACTTCTGGATTTCTGTGACAATTTTTTTATGTGGCTAAATAAGAGCGTCAAAATTCAGGCAACCGAAATTCTGGCCCACAAAATGGAGAGTTTTCTGGAGGAACTGGGCCTTAAGATCATTAATGAGACGGACGTGCCTTTTGACTCCCAAATCCACTGCTCCTGCCATCAAGAGTCCGATTACGATTACCCTGACGGCGCTGTCCTGGACATAATCCAGCCAGGCTATTATTTTCAGGATAAAGTCCTCCGGTTCGCCATGGTCACGGTTAACCGCCTGCTAGAGGAAGATGATTCAGAGGATTTCGAGGAGGATGAAGACTCTGAGGATTTCATTAAAGATTCTGAAGATTTCGAGGATAATGAGGACTCAATGGATCTCAATGGAGATGAGGACAATGAGGCAGATGACTCCGGGGATTTCGATGAGGATGAATATACAGAAATAGCGGACCCTGCTGAGCTGACTGACCGGATGGCTGCCGCAGAATCGACCTTGACCTCAATAGATCCACTAAAATTCCTTCAATGCCGTCTGCCGTTTAAAAATATAAAATCCTCGATCAGGTCCAAATCCTCACGCCGGCAAAGGACCTTTAAACCGGCCGGCAAAGTGACCAAGCGGCTGTCCGGACGAAAGGCCAAAATCGATCGAAAACCGAAAATCAGTCGAAAAACCAAAAAACTTTTCAGGAGATTTTATGTTCCTTTCCTCTTACAGAACCCTGAAAGTCAGCCCTGGATCATCCAAAGAAAAGGTCCGCGAGGCTTATGTCCGGCTGGTCCGGCGTTATCCTCCGGAACATTTTCCGGACAGATTCCGCAAAATTCAATTAGCTTACGATGAACTTTCTCTGGCCGAAGAAATTGTGGCCAAATCTTTCGCCTCCTCCGCCCGGATGCGAGACGGCTTTCAATACGCCGGCTTTTTCCTGGGCGATCATCTGGAATTGCCTCAGGACCCGGATTTTAATTCATTCGATTGTCTGATTTCAGCCGACCGCTCGATCTGGGAGCGAAACCGGGATCTTTTAAATGACCTCAATCCTAAAACTGTGACTTTTAGGAAACCTCAGTGATGAAAAATAAAATATTCGGCATTGATCTCGGCACCACCAATTCCTGTCTTTCCGTTTTGGACGGAGTTCCCAGGGTTATACCCATAGAAGGAAACGGCATTGTCCCTTCGGTCGTCAGTGCGGACGGCTCTGAAATTCTGGTAGGCCGTAAGGCCTTAAACCGTTATCTGGCCTATCCCGAAGAATCGGTCCGGTCAGTCAAGCGTCTTATGGGTTCTGACCGGGAAATTGTCTTGAGCGGCCGGAACTACCGGCCCGAGGACATCTCAGCCCTGATTTTAAAGTACCTGTGCCAAGAAGCCAAAAACCTGGAAAACCTGGAAGTGGAAAGGGTGGTCATAACGGTGCCGGCCTATTTCAGTGAAGCCCAGAGAAAGGCGACGATTCTGGCCGGCGAGAAGGCGGGATTGAAAGTTGAGCGCATCATAAATGAGCCCACCGCCGCCGCCCTTTTTTACGATCTGATCAAGGACGGAGCCCGGGACCATGGCTGGCGGCACGCTTTAGCTTACGATCTGGGCGGGGGGACTTTTGATGTCTCCGTACTCCGGATGGAGGCCATAATAGAGGTTTTGGCCAGTACCGGGGACACCCGTCTGGGGGGAGACGATCTGGACGCTTTAATTGCCGGATTTTTCCTGGAACATATCAAAGAGGCCCACAATGTCGATCTGACCGATTACCGGCCGGCTCTGGCCCGTCTGACTTCCATAGCCGAAAAAGCCAAAATCATCCTGTCCGCCAGAGGCACGACCAAGATCGAGGAAGCTGCAATTCCCGGACCTAAAGGACGGACTTACTCTTTGGCCCTGAACTTCAACCGCCCGCAGTTGGAAGCCTTGGCCATGCCTTTAGTCGACCGCAGTCTGGAATGCGTGAACAGGGCTCTGTCGGAATCAGGCCTGAAAGCCAGGGATATTGACCGGGTTTTACTGGTTGGCGGTATGACCAGGATGCCCGTAATCTCCGAAAAACTGGGAGTTCTTTTCGGGAAATCCCAACTGCCGGTGGTGGATCCCGATTTGAGCGTAGCCCATGGCGCAGCCATTCAGGGGGGGCTGATTACCGGTGAGCAGGCCGAGCAGGTTCTGGTGGACGTCACGGCTCATACGCTGAGTTTAGAAGCTCTGGTCAATCAGATGGAGTTGCGCTGCATACCAATTATTCCGCGCAACACACCCATCCCGTCCACCCGTTCCCATATATTCAGCACCAATATGCCAAACCAGGAAATGGGCTTGCTCTGTGTCTATCAGGGAGAATCTGAGTATCCTGAGAAAAATGAGTTAATCAGCCAGACTCCGTTCTTTTTAAACAAGGTCTCCTCCAGGACCCCTATTGAGGTGGAATTTTCCTACGACATTAACGGTATGATCCATTTGGTGGCCGAACAGATAGGCTATCGTCGCAAAATGGAAATTGATATTGACAGCCGTTCCCCGGATCGCCCGTCCGGCTCCGGACTGAGCAAAGGATTATCCTTCCTGAAAAAAGACGGCCGGACCTTAACGGCCAAATTAAAGGGCTTCCTCAAAGGCAATTCCGAAGATTCCGATGACGGAATTCCTGAGGAAGAGTGGGACGAGGAAGCTCAGGAGCCCGAAAATCAGGAAATAGGTTTGAATTTCACCATCAAAAGGGCGAAAAACCTTCTGGAATCTCTGGAAAACCAAGAGGATTTGGCCAAGCTTTCCGATCTCCTGGATAAATATACCAAGGCCTTGCACGAGGACTCCGGCGATATCGACGACGTGGAGGACGAACTTTTAATCTTCATGGAAAACATCCAGTAATGTCCCAACACCCCGCTCCCCCCATACCAAGCTATCTGGCCAATCGTTTGGCCAAATTCTGGAAGGCCGGTCAATGGCGGACCTTCAATGACATCTACTTTCGGGATCGGTCCAAAGCCGAGCGAACCGAGTGGGGGAAGCACCTCCCCTACTCCATTTATAACGCCTTAACTCAAACCCTGGTCAAGAGCCCCAGGCCGGAAGACATTGAAGATCTGGCCAGTAAACTCTTAACCGAGGGGGCTGCCGACGAAACATTCAAGGCCTGCGGCCAAGTGGCTATGGCTCTGATCCGGGAACCGCAAAAGGGCCAGTTTCCAGGAAAAAAAGAGCTCGAATCATTACCTGAACCTTACCGTGTCCTGGGTTTGAAACTCTTAAACCAAAAGGCCGCTAAAACTAAAACAGAGGACTCTTTACCCCAATTAGTCAAAAAACTCAAAAAACAAGCTCAATCTCTCTTGGCTGCCCAAAAAATCACCCCTTTCCGAAGTTTCCGGACCACTGTCCAAAAAATAGGGCAGCTTCTGGAAGGCACCCCCGATGCCCCCCTGATTCAGGATTTGTCCAGACTGGCCAGCTTGTTATATCATCTTAAATTGAATGACACTGAAAACGATTTCGGAGATTTAACTGAATTATATTCCTGTGAGACTTTCATAAAAATAAAGCGCCAGCCTCCTCACCCTGTTCTGGTTTCGGTTTGGAATATCTTCTGCTCTGTCGGCCGGAATCTGTACGGGGAAGACTGGTACAACGGGGCCAGGTTGATGGCCCTGAAATTCATGCCCAGTCTCAACAGGTCCTTGGCCAGCTGCTACCGGGAATACCTGAAATCCACTCTTAAAGAATTCCCCGACTTAGATTCCATCGACAGCCTTGATGACATAATTAAAACGATTAACGCTGTCATTGAATCACAATTTAATGGGTTTAACCCGACTAATTGCCTGGCTTTTCTCCTCAAAAACTGGAACTGGAACGACCAGGAGCTTTACCTGCTCCATTGCCTTTCCATATCCAACAAGACATCCCAAAATGATTCCTTTAGTCATTCCGAACAGATTGAGCTTCTGGCCAGTTTTGATAAAATCACCGAAATCGGCGAAAAATGGCGGAAACACGGCGGCTTTTGGCCCATGGAGCTATTGCATGATTTTGAGGAACTACTTGTCCAATCCCTGACCGAAAAGTCTTACGCAGTTCTGGCCAAGAAAAAATTACCCCTTGAGCAATTCACGCTGCCTCAGAAAATCGCTCTGGCCTTTTACTGCCCTCCCCAAATCAAAGCGATCCTAGAGGTTCTGGGGACGGATAAAATTCCCAAACTTTCCGGCACTGAGTTAAAGAAAACCGTATCACTGCTCAAGGACGCCTCTGAGGATAATGATGACTCCTGGAGTAATTTGGCCAGAATTATGGACCCGGCCGAATTCAAACGTCTCCTCGATGAATGGAATGCCTGGGAGGAGGAGGAGGATTATGAGGATGATGATTATTATGATGAGGATGATTATGATGATTATGATGATGATGATGAGGAGGAGGATGATTATGATGAGGAGGAGGAGGAGGATTATGATGAGGAGGAGGATTATGATGAGGATGATGATGAGGATGATGGGGAGGAGGATTACTAAAACTAAGACAAAATTCCCGGCTGATTATACTCATCCTGCGGAAAAATTTACCTGACAGCCTGTTGGGACAAATGAGCTTTTTGAATTTGCCAGGAGGCGGAAAAAAATTGACCTCCCAAATTTCCAAGACCGACCCGTATAAAATACGATACAAGGTTCAAAATCATTTGACCTGAAGCAACGGCCCTTCTGAAGTGAACTTTTTTGCAGCCCGCCGAAACTTTTATTTAGCTTTAGGCGCCTTGAGCTTCAAATCGCAAAGCCGCAGATAAATATTGTAATTGCCGCTGTCGCCGAGCTTTCTTTTTTCCACTTTGAATAAGCCCGTCTCATTGGTCACCAGGTCGGAAAGCTTTTTGTATCCGTATTTGCGGGAATCGAAGTCCGGCTTAATCTGATTTATGTAACTGCCGAACTCGCTTAAAAGCACCCAGCCGTCGTCATGAGCCGTTTTCTCAACCGCCCAAAGAAAAAGATTAACCGGCAGATTGGGGTTTTTGACCGGCAGATTGGAATCGGGGCCCAGCTCGGTCAAAATATTCGGGACCCCAGCGTGGTTATTAGATTCTTCCGGTCCTCCCTCCTCTTCCGGGCCTCTGCTGTCTTTGGGCCTTTTTGAGTCTTTAGGCAAAGCGTTGTCCCGTAAAAGCTCAGTTAAAATGAACTTATTGCAGGCGCTGCGAAAAGACTGGGGAGTCTTTTCTTCCCCGAATCCGTAAACTTTTTTGCCCGATTCCCTGAGACGTATAGCCAGGCCCGTAAAATCGCTGTCACTTGTGACTAAGCAGAATCCGTCCAAAGGCAGAGTATAGAGCAAATCCATGGCATCTATAATAAGGGACGAATCAGTGGCATTTTTGCCTTTGGTGTAGGCAAACTGCTGGATGGGTTTGATGGCCAGAGGCTGGAGATACTGACGCCAGTGGCAGCCTTTTTGTTCTGAAAAGTCGCCGTAGATCCGCCGGACGATGGCCAGGCCGAAACTGGCTACTTCCTGCATGAGATTGGGCAAGACTGACGGCTGGGCGTTATCGGCGTCAATTAAGACCGCCAATTGATCAATAGCCGCAGCGGAGTCTTTGATTAAGACCACCGTCTTTCCTCCCTGAGGCCGGCCTAATCCAGGCCCCGGGCCAGAAGCATCTCATTATACGTAGCGTAGAACTTCTGGACATGACCCATGCCGCTGATTAATATCCTCTCAATATCCTCTATGTCCGCCGTATTAATGACCGTATCCAGAGACAGGGAAAAGGCGGTCAGATCATCCAGGGACGTAAAACTGGGCCCGATGACGGCAATGAACATTTCGTGCCGTATGCTCAGTTCCAGGCCGTTGACCGCCCTGATAAGCTGATTGCTGGTGAGAGTGGCTCCGTAATAATCCTCCTGAATGAGCATGAGCTGAAAACGCCCGAACTTCAGCTGCTTGACGGCGTCGCGGACATTTAAGGCTATAAAAGGCTTAAAGCCCATATTAGACAGCTTAGTGTAGAGCATGTCCTGGATCTCTTCGCTGTCGTAAGCCACCAGAGCGGCTTTTAAGCCCTCGGCCATCTCATCAAACTGGGAAGCGCTGATCTCCACCGGAGCGGCCCCGGCCACAACCGCTTCCCGCGGCGGCGGCGGCGGTATTTCCGGAACTGTCGGCGCGGCCGGAGCCGGAGCGGGCATCTGGGTCTGAGCCATGTCCTGAGGCGGCGGCGGAGCGGCCTCTTCGGGCGGCATGGGAGTAAAAGTATTTTTTACTTTACAGCTGGGGCATATGAAATTAAAAGGCTTTCCGTACTCTACCTTATCGTCGGCAACACTTAATCTTTTATGGCAATACTGGCATTCAATATGCATAGCCTGTCTCCGGACAGTATCAGTCGGTGAAAGACCGGCGAACAACCTGGGACTGGGGCCCGGCGGGCTGAGGCGGACCGCCTGACCGGATCCTGGCGTCGGCCGTTCTGGCCGGAGTATCCGGCACATCCTCATGTCTGGACAGAGCCTGGGATTCTTGAGTATCCTGGGGTTCCTCCGGTTCTTCCAGGGTCAGATCGTTAATGTCGTAAATGGATTCTCCGGCCGCCGCTTTAAGGGTATCAATTCCCCTGGCCATGATGTTCTTGCGGGAAGAGAATGTCCTGGCGGTTTCCTCATTAATGACTTTCTGGCTGAAAAGATCCAGAATGTGCTGGTCAAAAGTCTGAAAGCCCAGGGGCCGCATGGATTCGACGGCCCCGTAAAACGTCTTGTCCGGAGTTTCGCCGTTGGTGATGATATCTTTAATTAACAAGCTGGAGCCCATGACCTCCAGAGCAGCCACCCGGCCGCCGCCTATTTTTGGCATAAGGCGCTGACTTACAACCCACCTTATGGAATCGGCCAGACGGACCCGGATGAGTTTTTCCTCATCGTGATCAAACAGGCCTATAATACGGTTAACCGTGGTGCCGGTATCCACAGTATGGAGAGTGGAAAAAACCAAGTGGCCTGTTTCGGCAGCCGACAACGCCATTTCCACGGTTTCCCGGTCCCGCATCTCGCCGACTAGGATGACCTTGGGGGCCTGGCGCAAAGCCGAGCGCAGACCTTCGGAAAACGTCCGGAAGTCCGTGCCCAGCTCCCTTTGATTAAATGTGGACATTTTGGGCATGTGGATGAATTCCACCGGATCTTCCAATGTCACGACGTGAACAGCCTGGGAACGGTTGATCTCGTCTAGAATAGCGGCCAGAGAAGTCGTTTTGCCGGTCCCGGTGGCCCCGGTCACCAGAATAATGCCGTTTTTCTCTTTAGCCATGTTAAGGAATATGGGCGGCAGACCCAAATCTTCGACGGAACGGATATAGTTGTCCAGCTTCCGCATGACAATACTGTAACGGCCCTGCTGGGAGAAGATATTGACCCTGAAACGGGCCTTGTTTTCCAGATTAAAGGATAAATCGCAGCTGCCCTGGTCAAGTAAAGTGGTAATTAAATGGCGATCGCCCCGAAGTAAGCTTAAAGCCAGAGCCTCGGTCTGATAGGGAGTCAGGGCGCGGATCTCCGGCTGGAAGTAAACCGGCATCAGCTGACCGCCGCTTTCCACCTGAATAGGGTGGCCTACGGTCATGTTAATGTCGGAAACATCTGGAGCGGCATTCATGAGCTTGCCAAGAATGTATTCCAGGTGAAAGAGGTGCAGCATCTTTAAACGTCCGTAAAATCTTCTGGTGGCGTTGTCAGGTATTGGCGGAACTTAGCTTTGTCCGCGCAGTGGGTATAAGCGTCAGCCGGGGTGATGCGGCCGGATAAAAGATGATCTAAAATAGCGTCGTCCATGGACTGCATTCCGAATTTGCGGCCCGTCTGAATGGTGGTGGCAATCTGATGGATCTTACTTTCCCGGATTAAGTTGCGGACGGCCGGTGTGGCCAGCAGGATCTCCAGGGCGGCCACCCTCCCGTTGGCATCGGCCCGCCGGAAAAGAGTCTGGGCCACCACGGCCCTGATAGCGTCGGCTAAGGAAGCCCTGATCTGGGACTGCTCATTGGCCGGAAATATATCAATGATCCGGTCTATAGTGGAGGCGGCCGAAGTGGTGTGGAGAGTGCCCATAACCAGGTGACCGGTATTGGCCGCTTCCAGGGCCAAAGAGATGGTCTCCAGATCCCGCATCTCGCCGACCATGATAATATCGGGATCTTCCCTCAAAGCCCCCCTTAAAGCCGAAGTAAAGCTGCGGGTATGGGTATGTACCTCCCTGTGATTCACAACGCAGTTATTGCTGTGGTGGACAAACTCGACCGGATCTTCAATGGTTAATATATGATCGTGTCTCGTCCGGTTGGCATGATCAATAATAGTGGCTAAGGTGGTCGATTTGCCGCTCCCGGTGGGTCCTGTCACCAGAACGAGACCTTTAGGCAGAGAGGCCAGTTTACTTATAACCGTCGGCAGGCCCAACTGCTCAACAGAGGGAATTTGAGTGGGTATCTCCCGGAAAACGGCCCCAACCCCCCATTTCTGATTGAAAAAGTTAGCCCGGTAACGGGCCATTTTGGGGATTTCATAGCCAAAATCCACATCCCCCGTTTCCTCAAAAATCTTGATCTTCTCGTCCGGGGCAATCTCGTACAGCATCTTCTTAAGTTCCGCGTTTTCCAAGACCTTGTATTTGATCTTTTCTATGCGGCCCTTAAGGCGGACTAAAGGCTGGCTGCCGGTAACCAAGTGAAGATCCGAGCCACCGACTTCGTGCATGAATTTAAAAAAAGCATCCAGAACAGCCAATCCTCTACTCCTTATCTAAAAATACTATTTTTATAGTTTTATTTACTTAATTTTCCTAAATCAATTAAACAGTCAAATTAAAATCAAACGACCAACCATTTAATATGAATTTATATGCAGAAAAAAGTCTATTTTCCATTAGCCAAACAATCAATTCCCGGAACTCCAAAATTAATTCCGCAATAACTCTAATAACCGCAGGATAAATGTTGTACAGCATTAACTGATTTATAATAACAGAAACTAAAAGCTTTATAAAGGGATATCTGGCCTCACCTTTTCCGGCCCCTGGCCCAACTGTCTTTTAATGTGACAATGCGGTTAAAAATCCCCGGCCCGTTTTCCGGCTTGGATTCCAGATAAAAATAGCCCAGCCTTTCAAACTGGACCCGCTCACCGGCGGGCAGAGCGGCTGCGGCCGGTTCCAGGCGGCAGTCCGGCCTTTCAATTAAAGAGTCCGGATTCAGTTCCCCGGTCAGATCCCCGGTCGGCCGCGGCCCGGTAAACAGCCGGTCATAAAGTCTGGCCAGACAGGGCACCGACTGCCTGGCCGGCACCCAGTGAATAATTGGCGGCCGCTTTTTTTTGCTCAAAGGCACAGTCGGCTCCTCAGAGTAAGCGCACCTGAGTTCCAAAACCCGGCCCCCCGGGTCTAATACGGCTTCCCGGCACTTAATATAGCCGGACCACCTCAGTCTGACTTCCCGGCCAGGGGCCAGACGGTAGAAATCCGGCTCCGGATTCAGCTGAAAATCGTCTCTTTCGATATAAATCTCCCCGGTCATCTGAAGGTCCCGGCAGCCCATTTTCTCCGGCTCATCGGGAAAGTAAGGCGCGGAAATAGTTTTAACTTTGTCCGGGGGCCAGCCATCCACAACGACTTTGACCGGATCCAGCACAGCCATGATCCTTTTGACTTTAGGGTTCAGATCGTCTCGGACCGCCTTCTCCAGCCACTCCAGTTCTATCCAGCTGTCTTTTTTGGCCACCCCTATGCGGTCACAGAAAAGACGGATGGATTCCGGAGTCACGCCCCGGCGCCTTAAAGCGGCCAGGGTCGGCAGTCTGGGGTCATCCCAGCCGTCGACCAGATTTTCTTTGACCAGCTGAAGAAGCTTCCTTTTGCTCATCAGGGTGTATTCTAAATTTAACCGGGCAAACTCTATCTGCCTGGGCCGGGGCTCCGGCCAGGCCAGCTTTTCCAGAACCCAGTCGTATAAAGGCCGATGGTCTTCAAACTCCAAAGTACAGATAGAATGGGTCACCCCTTCTATGGCGTCTGAAATACAGTGAGCATAGTCATACATGGGATAAATGAGCCACTTATCACCGGTCCGGTGGTGGCTGGCCCGGCGGATCCTGAAAAGGGCCGGATCCCGCATATTCAGGTTCGGCGAGGCCATGTCTATCTTGGCCCGCAGAAACTTATCCCCGTCTTTAAACTCCCCGGCCCGCATCTTAAGGAAAAGATCTAAATTTTCGGCCGCCGTCCTGTCCCGGTAAGGGCTGTTTTTACCGGGTTCGGTTAAAGTCCCCCGGTACAAGCGGACATCCTCAGGCGAAAGCTCACAGACATAAGCAAAACCGCGCTCAATTAATACGACCGCGCAGTCAAAAAGCTTTTCAAAATAGTCGGAAGCGTAAAAAAGGCGCTCGTCCCAGGAAAAACCCAGCCAGCGGACATCGGCCTGGATGGAATCAACGTATTCCGTATCTTCCTTGACCGGATTAGTGTCGTCAAAGCGGAAATTGCAGTGACCTCCGTAGTCACCGGCCAGTCCGAAATTCAAGCAGATACTTTTGGCGTGGCCGATGTGGAGATAGCCGTTGGGTTCCGGAGGAAAACGGGTCACCACTTCCATACAGCGGCCCCGGGCCAGATCCTCGTCTACCAGACTCTTAATAAAATTATTGGGTCTCTCTTCGCTCATGCCCTGAATCCGACCGGCAAAATTGCTGCCCTCCAATAGCTCTGTGAAAGTTGTTCAAAATAGTTTAAACCATTAAACCATAGCATTATACTTATAATCGGCTTTTCTGGCAAGAGCGGCCGTCTTTTGACAAAACCGTAAAAATTCCCGCCTGCGACCCGGCCTGGGTCCTGCCTTTGGCCGGACCGGCCAAAACCTTTTGTTCCGGCCGTTTCAGAGGCCCTGACTTCTACGGGCAATCGGAAAAAAATCTGTAATATCCGATACTTAGGTCCGGCAACCGGCCGGCAGGCCTATTTTACTTGAAAAATGGCACCAATGGGCTATGATTTATATGGCGTAAGGCCCGGAGCCAGGTTTTATCCGAAGCGCCGTTAAGCTCCTCCCTTAGGCCGGGGGCATCAGGCCGGTTCCGAACTGTGTCATAAGTTCAGCGCATTAAACGTTTTGACGGCCGGGCCGCCCGCAGTTCCTGCCCGGCGCAGACTTGGAAGCCGGCCGGTGAAGCCGGAACCGCCGAAGGCGGCCTGAAGCGGTAATGTTTCCGGCAGTGTGAGAGTCTTCCGGCTTTAAGCCGGGGAGGATGTCAGTACTTCCGGGCTTTCAAAATAATTACTTTTTGGCTCTGAGTCATGACTCAAAGCCAAAGCGGGATGCTGTTTTCAGCCTGACGGAACCATATGCCGGATAACATCAAAGTCCTGATTGCCTCTCCGGAGGTTTCCCCCCTGGCCCAGACCGGCGGTTTAGCCGAGATGGTCGGCAGTCTGCCCAAAGCCCTTCACGCCCTGGGCACCCGGGCGGCGGTGATCATGCCCGCCTATCAGGTGGCTTTAAAAAACCTCCGGATAACCGAACTGGACTTAAAGCTGTATGCGGAACAGGCTGATGAAACAATACCTTTCACCCTTCTGGCCTGGGAAATGGAACCGGGAGTCACGGTCTACCTAGTCCGCTGCGACCGGTTTTTCGATCGCCCGGGTCTGTACGGCGAAGGCCGGGACGTCTATGCCGACAATCCGGACAGATTCGCTTTTTTCTGCAAAGCTGTCCTTAAATCCCTGCCTTACCTGGCTTTTCAGCCCGATATTATACTGGCCAACGACTGGCACACCGGTCTTTTAATGCCCTATCTCCTGGAAATGGGACCCGGGGCCCCGACCGGCCTTTTTGTGATCCACAATCAGGGTTATCTGGGTCTGGCCCCCATGTCAGCCAAACCTGTCATCGGTCTGCCGGAAAGTTACTTCGGTCTGGACGGCTTGGAGTATTACGGCCAGCTGAGTTACCTGAAAGCCGGTATTGTCTTCAGCCGGGAAGTCATAACCGTCTCCCCGACCTATGCCAGGGAAATCCAGACTCCTGAAGGCGGCAACGGCTTAGACGGGGTTTTGCGGTTCCACGCCCCCAAGCTCCACGGCCTTTTAAACGGGGTTGACTACCGGGTCTGGAATCCGGCCGATGACCCCCATATCGCCGCCCGCTACGAGCCGGACAATCTGAAGGGCAAGAGACTGTGCAAAACAGCCTTAAAAAAAGAACTGGGCTTGAATTCCCCGGAAGACAGGCCATTATTCGGCATGGTCTCCCGGCTGACCGCCCAGAAAGGCTTAACTTTAATAGTTGAGGCAGCGGCCGAGCTTTTCCGGTTAGGTCTGGATCTGGTTATTCTGGGTTCCGGCGACCCATGGTACGAAGAGCAGCTGACAGCCTTAGCCGATCGGTTTCCCGGCCAGATGCGCCTTAATCTGGCCTACGATGTCCCCCTGTCCCACCGGATAATAGCGGGCAGTGATTTTGTTTTAGTGCCGTCAATCTACGAGCCCTGCGGACTTATTCAGCTTTACGCCCTGCGCTACGGTTCCATACCGGTCGTCCGGGCCATCGGCGGTTTAAACGATACGGTCCGGGATTACGCCGGCCAGAATCCCTCCGGTGCCTGGGACAACGGCTTTAAGTTCAGCCAGTTTCAGCCCTGGGCCCTGTTCCGGGCCGTCCGCCGGGCCGCCGAACTCTACGGCCGTCCGGAAGATTATTTGGCCATGTCCCGGGCCGGCATGCTGGACGATTTTTCCTGGTCAGCTTCGGCTCAGGCTTATATAGATCTGTTTAAGGCTTCTTTAGGCCGGGCCTGAAATGCTCTGCGGGGGAACGATTTGACCAGTTTTCGCTACCTGATAATCCACGGCCATTTTTATCAGCCGCCCCGGGAGAATCCCTGGAGCGGCACCATCGGGCTTCAGCCCTCGGCCGCACCTTTTCCGGACTGGAATGCCCGGATAACCCGGGAGTGCTACGCCCCCAACGCGGTGGCCCGCCTTTTGGACAATCAAGGGGCGATTTCCAAAATAATTAATAATTTTGAATATTTAAGTTTTAATATCGGTCCGACTCTTTTAATGTGGCTAAAGGATTACGATGTCCGCACTTTTAATTTAATTAAAGAAGCCGACGCCCGGGGAGCCCAAAGACACCGCAGCCACGGTCCGGCCATGGCTCAGGTCTTTAACCACATCATCATGCCTCTGGCCAACAGCCGGGATAAACAGACCCAGGTCCTGTGGGGGCGGGCTCATTTTGAAAAGACATTCGGCCGCCCGCCGGAAGGCATGTGGCTGGCCGAAACAGCCGCAGACTCCGAAAGTCTGGGGCTCATGGCCAAAGCGGGCCTGAAATTTACGGTTCTGGCCCAGTCCCAGATAGACGCCTTAAGACCTTTGGCTAACGGCCGGGACGGCGGCTGGACTGTCCTGGAATCGCCCCCCGACCCCCGCCAGCCTTACCGGCTCTTCTGGGGCAAAGGCCAGAATGACTTTATTGATGCCTTTGTCTACGACGGACCGGTTTCCCGGGCCGTAGCTTTTGAAAATCTGCTCCGGGACGGGGCCGCGTTTTTAGACCGCCTGACCCAGGCTTTCGGGAGTTCCGGCTCCGACAGCCCCCGCCTGGTCAATACAGCCACAGACGGGGAATCCTACGGCCATCATTTTCATTTCGGCGACATGACCTTAGCCTGGCTTTTCAATGCCGTGGAAAGTCAGCCGCCTTCGGAGCCCAATCCCATTAAGCTGACCAATTACGGTGAATATCTAGCCCAGTATCCCCCGGTTTTAGAGGGCCGGCTAGTGGAAAACAGCTCCTGGAGCTGCGCTCACGGGCTGGAAAGATGGCGCTCCGACTGCGGCTGTCATACCGGCGGCGGTCCTGGCTGGAATCAAAAATGGCGGACTCCCCTCCGGGACGGGCTGAACTGGCTCCGGGACGAACTAAAAAATATTTATCTGACCGCAGGGGCCCGGCTGCTGCACGATCCCTGGGCAGCCCGGGATGACTATATAAATGTTGTCCTGGAAGACTACCGGCCCGAAGCGCAGGATGCTTTTTTAGCCCGCCAGGCTAAGGGTTCGCCGGGGGAGACGGAAAGAAAAGAGATTTTCAGCTTAATGGAATCTCAGTTAATGTCTTTGTACATGTTCACCAGCTGCGGCTGGTTCTTCGACGATCTGGCCGGACTGGAGCCTGTCCAGAACCTGCGTTACGCCTTAAGAGCCGTTGAACTGGCCGGCCGTTGGGCCGGCAGCGACCTGGCCGAAGGTCTTGTTTCCCATTTGAGGAAGGCTAAGCCCAATGATCCCGACTACCCGACCGGGGAAGATGTCTGGAAAAAGCAGGTTCTGCCGGCCTCCCTTAAACCCGAGCAGGCGGCCGCTCATCTGGCCGCCTCCCAGATTCTGGAAATTCCTGAAGTTTCAGCCGAGTTTCCCCTGCTGCATCAGACGTTTTCCACCGAAATCCGGGAAAAAGGACCGGAAAAACTTCTGACCGGCCAGGTGACGATTAAAGACATCCGCTTAGGCCAGGGAGAGCCGTTCCGGTTTGCGGCCCTGCTGTCGGAAGGCCGGGAGCTGGATATTTTAGTGGACAAAAATTTGGCAGCCGAAGAATTTACCAAAATCAGCCGCTTTTGGGACGAAGGAGGCGGCCGCAGTTTAAGGGCCAATCTGGGGACCATAAAACCGGGGGCCCAGGTCCTGACACCCGAAGAACTCTGGCCCAGTGTCCGCCAGACCATTATGACCGAGCAGGTCCGGGACTTTTTTGAGGATCTCTTAAGTTACACCCGGAAGTCTTTTGAAAATTACCGCCAGCTTCTGGGCCGCTACCGCCGGCCCGACACCCCGGTCAACTGGATGGACCGCTTTATTTTCCGGGTCATGGCCGAAACGGATCTGGAGAAATTCACCCTGACCATGACCCAGGGCGGACCGGTCGATTTAGATAATCTGGCCGGGCTTTTAGACCGGGAAAGCGCCGATCGGGAGGCCATAAACGCCGATTTGATCAAAAAAGCGGCGGCAGATTACTTATTAAAGCTTTTGTCCGGCCTGACGGATCCCTCCAGGCCGGACATTTTGTCCGAACTTTTGAAACTGACCCTGCTGCTGAAAAAATACCCCGACACCACCAATATCTGGTCCAGCCAAAACCGCTGGTATGAGCTGTGGAACAATGTAGCCTATGTCCAGACCCTCACCTCGGCCGAACTGGCTTTGTTTATTAAAATCGGCGAAAGCCTTGGATTCGGTCCGGCTGTTCTGTAGTCTTTTTAATTCCCAGACCTAAATTAAAAAATCCGTTTTTATTTAGGCTTATTTTCTTATTCGGTCTTTGTTTTTCGGCCTGTTTGATTTTTGGATTCAACCATGTTTATTAGCGGCCTGATTTTTTCTCTGACTGTCTGCACTTTAGGGCTGGCCCTCTGCAATGTACTGTCCGGCGGCCTGACTCCCAGAGGCCGGTTCTTTTTTCCCGGCCTGACAGTTATGGCCTGCATCTGGAGCCTGACAGGGACGTTTTATTACTCCGGCTGGTGGCCGGAGGCCGGCCGGCTGGGCTTGTCCGCCCTGGAAACCTACAGCGCCCTGTTTTACCTGCCTCTTGGATTATTTATTTATAAAATTATCAATGTTAAAACTACGGCGGCTAAAACTATTGTCGCGGTCATGATATTAAACTTTTTAATTTTATTTTATCTTATTAGCTTTACTGATATTTTATCTATTTATACTTATATTATTGAGAATAAGCAATTATTTATTCTTGACACAGTATTTACGATTTATTTATTATTAAATGTTTTATCTACATCTCTTTTGATCTTTTTATTATTCTCGGGTTATGAAAAATCAGTTTATAAAAGAGATAAAATTTTATGTGTCCACTTTATTACAGCAACTGTCATTTCCGTTATCCTGCTCCTGCTCCGCTTCACCTTTCCGGTAGTCTATTGTATAGGCTGTTTCCACATGTTCTTTGTTGTACTGTTCATTTACTACTTCACCCGGCACTATAACACCAAATCCTTAAAATCCATCCGTATGCCGGATTATATGTTTGCCCTGACCCGGACGCCCTATCTTATTCTGGACCGGGCCGGCAACTGTGTTATGGCCAGTGAGTCGGCTCTTAGTTTTTTCCAGATAGAGGCCGAAAATGTCAATTCCTTTAACATAACAGACCTTTTGGAATTTAAGACTGAATTTAAAAAGCCCTCTGTCTCTAAATCCGATAACACTGTCTTCCAGTATGATGTCGTCTGCCGGCGAACTCAGGCAGACTGTCTGATAAATATAGTCTATATATATGATAAATATGATGAATTTATAATTTTAGTCGCCCATATTTTAGATCAAAGCGAAAAAATAAAGGTCCAGGAAAAACTGATCAGGGAAAAAACCCAGGCCGAGGAGGCCAGTTTAGCCAAGAGCCTTTTTCTGGCCAAAATGTCCCACGAGATCCGGACGCCCATGAACGCCATTACCGGCATGTCCAAATTAATATTAAGGGAAGAGGTTTCGCCGACTGTTTTAAATTACGCCATGAACATCAAGCAGGCCAGCGCCAACCTCCTGGCCATTATTAACGATGTTCTGGATTTTTCCAAAATTGAGTCCGGACGCATGGATATTGTGGCCCGTAAATACGATCTGGGCTCTCTGCTTAACGACGTCATCAGTATTATCCGGATGCGCCTGGCCGAAAAATCGCTTTTATTTATTGTCAATATCGATTCCTGCCTGCCGGTCCTTCTGGAGGGCGATGAGACGAGAATCCGGCAGATTCTGATCAATCTTCTGTCCAATGCCGTTAAATTCACCAACTCCGGCCACGTAGGCTTAACCGTGACCGGCAAACCCAGCGGGGAGGATTATTTTGAGCTGACTTTTACGGTCAACGACACCGGAATCGGAATTAAATCAGAAAATTTAAGCCGCCTTTTTACTGATTTTTCCCAATTCGACACCCGCTCGCCCAAAGCCGAAGGCACCGGTCTGGGCCTGTCCATTGCCCGAAGTCTCTGCCAGGCCATGAAGGGGGACATTCGGGTGGCCAGTGAGTACGGGGAGGGCAGCACATTTACGGCCACGGTTATCCAGAAAGTCATTGACCGCAGCCTGGTGGCCGCAGTCGATAACATTGAGGACATACGCATCTTAATTTATGAAACCAGGCCGCTTTACACCCGGTCTCTGGCCAAATCGGTCAACAATTTAGGTCTGCCCTGCTCCACGGCCACCAACAGGCTGGCTTTTTTAGCCGAAATGAAAACCCACAAATTCAGCCACATCTTTGCGGCCTCGGGTCTTTTTGAGCCTAATCTGCTGGACGATATCAATACCATTTCGCCCCAGGCCAGTTTAGTCCTGATGGTCGATTTAGGCGAACCCAATAACCGGGCCAACCTGCCGTCCCTGACCATGCCCCTTCATTCCATAAGTATTGCCCATTTTCTGAACCAGGCCCTGGATTACTGGTCTGAAGACGAAGTTTTTTCCCAATTTACGGCCCCTTCGGCCAGGGTTTTGATTGTCGACGATCTGCCCACCAACCTGACTGTAACCGAAGGCCTGCTGGCTCCTTTCCAGATGAAGATCGACTGCTGCGGCAGCGGCCAGGAGGCCCTCCATCTCATCCGGCTTAAAGCTTACGATCTGGTATTAATGGATCACATGATGCCGGAAATGGACGGAGTGGAAGTTACCCAGAAAATCAGACAGCTGCCGGGCCAGCAGTACCAGACCCTGCCCATCGTGGCCCTGACCGCCAACGCCGTCTCGGGAATGCGGGAGATGTTTTTAGAAAACGGCTTTAATGACTTTTTATCCAAACCTATTGATATAAGCCGCTTAAATGAGGTGGTCGAAAAATGGCTGCCCCGAAACAAGAAAGTCACCGGCAAAAAAAATCCGGCTCATGGCCAGAATCACTTTGATGGGCGCATAGACGGTCTGGACACCAATTTAGGTCTGGCCCTGACCGGCGGGAAGATTGAGGAATACCGGGTTTTGCTGGAGAAATTCTGCCGGGACGCCGTTCACCGCCTTGACCTGTTCCGGAAAGTTCCGGACCCTGACCGGCTGATGGACTTTGCGGCCGAGATCCAGGTCCTGCACACGGCTCTGGCCAATCTGGGGGCCGCCTCACTGGCCGGGGACCTGGACTTACTCCTGTCGGCGGCCCAGCGGGGCAATTTGGCGGCCATCGCCAATAATATGGAAGAATTTCACGAAAAGCTGGCCGCCCTGGTGGAAAAAATCTGGGCTTATCTGGCTATTTGAAACAACGGCCCCCCGAACTAAAGCCAAAAAGAAGCCGGTCTGACTGTATCAGCCAGACCGGCTAAATTTTCAGGACTCAGCCAGAACTAAGCGTAAAGCTGATTCCACTGAGGACCTACCGGTCGGAAGACCCAAAGATCAGGTCTTTATCCTCGACAGAATAGCCCAGAGCCAAAATGATTTTCCGCATGGTGTCCATGCGGCAAGTTCCGCCGCTTTCGATGCGAGTGATGGTCTGGGTGGACACGCCGGCCTTGCGGGCCAGTTCGGCCACACTGATCATCTGTTTCTCGCGAATCTCTTTAAAGGAAATTTTAGACTGTTTCATCCGAATCTCCGGCGTAGAAACCCCGGCTGAATAACCGGTGAGGAAACGCCGCCTCCTTACTTTTAGTTTAAATTAGAGCTGAAATATCCGTATCCGTAGTACGAATCCTTATACATACCCTTAACGGGTTGAATGACGGTCCCTTTCGGGCCGCACCTCTCCAGAACGTTTTCCGTCAGCGTCAGGTTCCAGCCCGTCTCAAACCTGCTTTTAGCTGATCTTGAGCCCCGGACTTCAGGAGAGCGGAGCTTTTAAAGCCCCCACCGGCCTTAAACCCACGGAAAACGCAGCGGACTGGTTACCGCCTGCCCTGGCCTGTCCAGGACTCTTGAATGCCCCCTGCTGATTTATTTTCCGCCCGTTCAGGCCGGAACAGCTACTGCTGAGAGAGACCGAAAACCGGCCTGTGAAAATTATCGGCTTCTTTTAAACTAAAGGCCGAACTAATGTCGAATCTTTCGGTCCTAAACTGTAAATTTCACTGACCTATGTTCAGGAAATTAGGAAAAACACAGTTTTACTGACCGATGATCTTGTATTCAGGCCTTCACAAAGGTTTTTTTAAAGAAACAATGTAACTCTGAAGATAATATTAATTTCTTAACTCCGTTTTGTCAAGAGGTAAATGGAATAAATTTAAAAAATTTCTTTTTCCATTTTTTGGAGTACTCTTTCCAAATAATGACATTTTTTCACCCTAAAAATATTCCATCAACCTCCATAGGCCTCCGGGAGCCCTGTCTTTGAACAGAAAACCATTGTTTTAAGGCCAGCCTACAAGTTCCTAAAGACAAAAGACATCTGGCCTCAAAAGTCAATTTACCTTACCCATTATAATGGAAAATAAGGTAAATAAAAGCGTTTCCCTTCCGATAGACAGGTATTCAGGGTTTTAAAAATAATTTTTTTCATTAATCAGCATTACTCAGGAATTAATTTTAAGTGCTTAACCTAGTTTTGTCAAGAGGTAAATTGATTATTTTTTAAAAAAAATTGAATTACCCGATTTTTTGTACACTTAAAGGTTTAAAGCTTTTTTTTTAAGCCAATATTGGAACGGCGGTCACCAGGCGGAGGGCTATAGACCAAATCGGAACGAGTCTGATCTTAAAAACCTTATTTTTTTCTTTTTAGTGGCTAGCCAGAACGTTTGTCTGTCAGGTCTGTCAGCCGGAAAGCCGAATTTGCCTCTATTAGCTGATAGGTAAATAATAGATCAGTCAAAGATTCCAAGTTTTAAGCCCAGGACCGGGTTTTCAGGCTAAAAAAAGCCCGCAGCCTTTGGCTGCGGGCTTTTCCCTCAATTTATTTCCGGCCTGCTATTTCAGACTGACCGGGCAGTACAGGGTCCTTTCGCCGCGCCTGAGCCAGATTAAAACCGTCTCTTCTTTACTGTTGTTTTTCATCTGGGTGTTAAAATCCTGGAGTGTTTTGACGGGCACGGAGTTGATTTCCAAAATTATGTCCCTGACTCTGATACCGGCTCCATCGGCTAAGGAATTGGGGGCCACCTGCTCCACAAATAAGCCGGAAGCCTCGGTCACGTTCCACCTCTGGGCCATTTCCGGGGTAATTTCCCGTAAAGTCAGGCCTAAATCAATATTCGCGCCTTCCGGTCCGGCGGGGGGCTGGGAATCGTCTTCAAGACGGGCGACCGTCATTTTCAGGGTCGTTCTCTTTTTGGCCCGGATAACGACCACATTGACCACTTTGCCCACCGGCGTATCGGCCACAATAGCCGTCAGATCGCCGTATTCCTTAATCGCCTGGCCGTCGAACTCAACAATAATGTCACCGTGCTGGATGCCGGCTCTTTTGGCCGGAGTGTCGTCCATGACATCGCTGACTAAAGCTCCGTTGGTGTTTTCCACCCCAAAGCTTTTGATCATATCATTTGTGACCGGCTGGATAACCACCCCGGCCCAACCGCGCTCGACCTGGCCTTTTGACTTCAGCTGGTCAATGATTTTACCGGCTATTTTGGTGGGAATGGCAAAGCCTATGCCGTTGCCGCCGGCTATAATCATGGTGTTGATGCCGACCACGTCGCCGTTCAGGTTGAGAAGAGGCCCCCCGGAGTTGCCGGGATTAATGGAGGCGTCAGTCTGGAGAAAATCATCGTACGGTCCGGCCCCTATGGCCCGCCCCCTGGCCGACAGGATGCCGGTCGTGACCGTATGCTCCAGGCCGTAGGGATTACCGATAGCCACCAGCCAGTCGCCGATCTGGACCTTTTCCGAATCACCCAGCCGAAGAAAAGGATATTTTCCGGCTTTGGTCAGCTTAATTAGCGCCAGATCGGTTTTGGGGTCCCGGCCGACAATTTCGGCGGCGATCTCCTGCTTGTTTTCCAGGATGACTTTAATCTCATCAGCCCCTTCGACCACATGATTGTTGGTTATGATGTAGCCTTCCTCATCAAAGATGAAGCCGGAGCCTAAAGCTCTTTCCCGGTAAACCTGAGGAGGCGCCTGGGGAAAACCGAAAAAGTCATCGAAAAGATTGTCCGGCGATCTGGGCGCATTGGGTCCAGGGCTGGGCCGGCTGTAACGGCTGCGGGGTCCCCCCCGGTGAGTTTTGACTGTAAAAATATTGACCACCGCCGGAGTGGCTTTTTCGACCACCGGGGCCACCGAAGGCAGAACGACCAAATGACCGGCCGGCGGGGCGGTGTTTTGAATTGTCTGGCCGGGTTGATTTCCGGCCGGAGACGGGGCGGTCAGATTGGAGCCCGAAGAGGTATTCTGGGCCAGCACAGTTCCGCCGGACAGAAGCAACACAAAAATAGCCACAACAGGCAAAATAATGCGATTTACCCGTGAATCCATAGACATTTACCTTTTAGATAAAAACAGTTGGACTGGTTTATATTGACCATACATTAAATATAGAATCAGAGCTTTCAGTTCTTTTTTCCGGAGGTCAGACTGACATATTTAAGGCGGACATCATAGAGCAGGGCCTTTAACAGAGCCTCTTCCTGAGGCTCCAAATTGCCCCGGGTCTTCTGCTCCAAAATGCCCAGCAAATCAATCAGGTGTTTAGCGGCCGGCAGATTGGGAGTATCCGGCAGGGGCTGTCCGTCCGGGGTTTTTTCACCCATCTGGAAAAAAGCGCTGGTGGTCAAATACAGAAACAGGGAGCCGATGTCGGCCGGCATACCCCCCATATCCAGTGATTCGGCCTTGTCTTGAGGCTCTGGTGATTTTCCGGCGGTCCGTTCTTCCAGGGGGGCCTTAGCCTGACTCTCCCCTTGAGGCTCCTGGGAGTCTGAACCTTTATTCATATTGCCATCCTTATCAAAAAGACGCCGGTCATTAACCGTGAAGTCAGACATCTGTCTTATCCTTCCGTCCGGCCTGGCCGATCAAGGCCCGGCCATATGCCAACCCGCTATAGATTACTAAGGGGAATTTCAGAAACAGATATTTCCCGGCCTTCCGGGAAATAAAAGTTATGATAGGCTTTTTGACCCTTAAAATCAATAATTTTTGTTGACCCTCGGGATTGGGGGAGAAATCAGCTTGAAAAACCGACAAAAAATTTTTTCCCAAATCATTTTTTACGCACTGGAGTCAAAAAAAACCTTTAAAAATTAATTTCATGTGATAAGATATTTGAAATATTAGTTAAACCGACCTAACAATCGACCTCGGAAACCTCTTGGAATGCTGCCAATAGACCCTCCGATCAAATGTTAAGGAAATTTTATTTCCGAAAACCAAGGCCCATCCGCCTGAAACTGAAACAGCGGCTGCGCCCTCAATTCATTTAATAATATAAACCTCAGGCCGGATTTTCTGACCTTACGCCGGTGTCCGACAGACTATGCTGCTGAACAAAACTGACCTTACCTCGGAATCTGACCAAAAAAACGGAAAACTCCCGGCTTACCGGGAACTGGCCCTGGCTCTGAAGGATAAAATAGCCTCCGGAGAATATCCCCTGGGCAGCCGAATCCCCTCGGAAATAAAAATCAGCCGGGCTTACAAGCTGTCAACCATGACAGTCCGCCAGGCGGTGGGAGTCCTGGTCCAGGCCGGCCTTTTGGAGCGGATCCAGGGCAGCGGCACGTATGTAACCACACCCCTCTGGACTCAGGCCAGTTTCGCCTGGTCCAATTTAGGCCGGATCTTAAAAGACCGGAAAAATATCTCCTTATGTATTTTTAAAGCCGGTCTGGTTTCCCCCGGACCTAAAACCTCGGACCACTTGAGGCTTGAACCCCACAGTCAGGTAATCTTCATGGATCGCCTGATCCGCTATAAATCCCAGCCCATCCTGCTTAACCATTCGGTTTTGAAATTCGATCCCATGGCCCCCCTGATTGAGGCTGAACTGGAGACGATCGCCTTAAATAACGTTTCCTCGGGCCTGGCTCAGAAATATATTAAGAAAAGCCAGATCTGGGTCACCCCGGTCTCCATGACTCAGGTTGAGTCGGAAAAGCTGGAAACCGACCCCGGCGACAGCTCTTTGAAGATCAGTTACACCTTGTACGATTATCAGGACGTTCCTCTGGGCAGCGGCTGGTTTTTAGCCCCCAGGAAAATGGCCCGGCTTTCGGCCCGGCTGGGGTTCTGGACCTGAAGGCCTTTTAACCCTGAAAACGGTAATTTTTACCTGAATATTCCCGGCCTATTACCCAAATCGACCGCTTGTCTTTAAGGGGGATTTTCGCCTTTTTGTTTTGCCTTTTGACTTTTTGTGTGGTTTATGTCTTTGTCTTTGGATAACAGTAATGCCCTCTCCGGGTTTCAGGAGCAGCTGGTCAGTCTTCAAGAAGATGAGTGTCAAAAACAGGTCCGCCTTCTTATCAGCCGCGGAGTCAGCCTTAATCAGATCAAACAAACCTGCCTTCTGGCCCTTCTGGAAATCAGCCGTCTGTACGAAAGCGGCCACTACTTTCTCTCCGGACTTATCATGGCCGGCCGGATTACGAGAAAAATCACCAATCTGCTGCAGCCGCCCCAGGAACCGGACATTTTTCCCGGCCGGGTTCAGCTGGGTTCCGTCGGCCGGGAAAGCCAGGGCCGGGACAAGAGCCTTTTCAATTTAGTTCTGGCCGCTTTTGGCTTTGAAACCCGGGATTTGGGCCAGGAAGTAACCGGACCGGCTTTTTTAGCCTCAGCCGAAATGTTCCAGCCCAACCTGGTCGGTTTTTTTAACATCACCCCCCAGAGCCTTGGCCGGTTAAAAGAAATTGTTTCAGGCCTCAAAGCCCTGCGGCCCGACGGTGAGCGGCCCTATATCTTCCTGGCCGGCCGCCGGACCGTGGAACCCATGCGCCGGAAAACCGGGGCCGATTTTTCCCTGACCTCCACAGCCGATATTCTGACCATGTGCCATCGTTTACTTATGAATTATGAGCCTCAGCCGAACTGAGACGTAAGGGGGAAAAAGCTGCTTCCGGCTGCAGCCCGGGGAACCGTCCGCGGAAGATTTCCGGCCTCAGGGGAGTGCATCTCAGGTGAACCCTGCTGGGGCCGAATCTTCCGAACGTTATTTTGGGGCTAAGAGCCAGTACTGCTGCTTTAAGAATTTTTCCAGGAGAACTGGAGACCTCGCAATACTTTAGCTTTTCCGGAAGTCCGCTAGCCGGCTGCTCTATAATGACGGCCCGGGCTGCGGTGTCACATTTCTGGTTTAGATTGCCCCCGCGTCTTCTGACTGATGCAGCTCAGTGTCTTCAGATTTCAGATCGGGAGCCGGAAGCCTGGCCTGCTCCGGCTGAATAACGCCCTGACCAGCTGTTTTGCCAGCTGCTCCTGCAGCCACAGGCCAACAAAGCAGACCGGAAATTTAAGCCGCCCGCGGTAAAATGACTCCAACCCCCGGCCGCAGCCGAGCGGAAAAACTGAGACCGCCCTTTGCCTGAGTCAGCCGTAATGAATGAAATCCCCCGGGTGCGTTCTGCCGCCTTGCCCAAAAAAATGGTCACAGGCCGACCGGGACTCCGGGAACAGTGGAGCGGGCCCAAATCAAAGATCTCCTGCCCCGGATCAGAGATCAGGTGAACTCCCGGCCCCCGTGCTTTTTCTTACTGAGTTAAAAAAGCGCCAGCTGCAATCCGTAAGAAAACCAGTAAAATGCGGTATAACTGCCAGCGGCTTAAGTCAGCCGGAAGCTTATATTTTTAGCGGACCGGGTCCATCAGGCTTCAAATAAGACAATAAGGACGGGCGGAACGAAGGCTTAACCGGACAGGCTTGGCAGATTCGGCCGCCTGTTATCGTGAATCTGTCCGGCCGGGGCCGGGCATCGGCCGGTCCGTTTTTGGAGCCGCGGGCCGGAATTGGGCGTACAAATGAACTGCTCCGAAAGTTATCAGAGACATTTTGGCCAAAGTACGCTCTTTTGGCTGCTGACCGGCCTTTAGCCGTCAGCGCCAGGAGTTTTCAATCAGATCAGGTTTTTCACCTGGACCACGGCTTTGAAGACAAGGCGGCGGATGCTTTTAAAGTTCCGGGCCGCAATTTGAATAAAAACCCTTAATAAATCCCCCCCGGTCCCGGTCATGGAGCGCTGATTTATCTTCAGGCCGCTTGGTGAGGCTCAGCCGGCGGACGGCGGACCTCAAAAAAACGAAGGCAAGGCGGCGGGATCTGGCGGCAATGGCGGTTCAGCTCTGCTGACGGACTGTCTTCGGATGCAGCCGGCCGCCAATTGAGATTTTTCGGCTGGCCTGACGATAAAAAGCGGCCGGGGTTCTGAAAGACTGACCGGAAAAAAGACTTCAAAATTTAGCCGGACTTAATTTTCAGACGAAGGCTCCCTTCAGTTCTGATTCTGGTCCTGAAAAGCTGCGCCCGGCTCAAGCCTGGCCGGCACCAATTTCTGTTTGATTCTGTTAGACTTTGCTCCAAGGGGGCTGGCGCCAAATGCAGCCGTTAAGGGTAACCATCTTCAGCAGGTCAGTCTGCCGGAAACGGTTATCAAACCGGAGCTTTAGATTTAACAGTATTTTAACTAATATATTAAGCAAATATCTAATTAATAACTTTTATTAACCTAAACTCTGCTTATTTCTTCAATAAAGCAGCCGGGTTTTTTTGATATAAAGTCCTCAGGTCAGGATCAGCCCGGACGTTTTCAGGCCGTTTTACAAAAGACATCTAAAACTCTCAGGCCGTTTTTAGCCTTTGCCGGGAAACCAAAAAATTCAAAGACTTCCCCCCTGGGTCCTGATTTTTAAATATTTTCTTTTTTTAAAATATCTATTTTTATGTCTAAAATTGAATTTTTATATCTAAATAAATACTAAATATATTATTATCAATATTTACAAACTTTTCATAAAAATAAGTATCTTATTTAGCGGCTTGATTTATGGTCCGTCTTTGGTATACTTTTATATTGCCATTTGGAGGACTGCCATATGGCCGCTTAAGAATCAATGATTATGGTTGCATGGCAGGCAGATCTTAAGGAGGAGCATGTCAAGGGAAGAACTAATTAAACTGGAAGGTTTCGTCACCAAAACTTTAGGTGACGGTCACATGGAAGTCCAAACATCGGAAGGGGTTAAAATCAGAGCTATGCTGTCCGGCCGCCTGAAAAGATTCAAAATCAGGGTTTTAACCGGCGATCGGGTCGAAGTGGCCGTTTCTCCTTACGATCCCACCCATGGACTGATAACCTACCGCCTCAAATAACCGGGCAGGTATTTCGGAAGGTTTTATTGGGGTCTTTCCCGGCTAAAGCCTTCGGCGGTACCGGCCTGGCCCCTTCTCCGGTTGGATCGGCTCCCTTTTGACCGCCTTTGGTATCCTGTTGAAAAAAATTACTTTTTGTCATATATAGGGACGTGTTTTCTCCCTTTGGAGAGAATTGAGGCCATAATTTTACCGAGACGCCCTCCACCCGCTGCCTTGGCCGGGAAAAGGCGCTCGTCCCGCTTTAAAGCTTTCGAGCGTTTTTTCCGGGAGTTTCAATTTGAATAACTTTTCTCGCAATCTTCTAATCTGGGGCATGATTGTTATTGTCATGCTGGGGTTGTTCAACTATTTCAAACCCACCGAAAACCAGATCAGAAAACAATACTCAGATATCTGGAAAGCGATAAAAAACGGCGAAGTCCGGGAAGCAGTTCTGGCCGGCCATGAAATAACGGTCACAGTCCAGGGCTCCAACGGCCGCTGGACAGCCTACATGCCCTTCAACGATCCCGAGCTTCTGCCTCTTTTAAAGGAGCAGAACGCCACAATTGTCGTCTCCCCGCCGCCTTCCGGCTATTGGTACACATTCTTAGGCGGCCTTATTCAGATTGTTCTGCTGGTGGCTATCTGGATCTTCATTATGCGTCAGATGCAGGGCGGCGGCAAGGCCATGACCTTTGCCAAAAGCCGGGCAAAGATGATGGGGGAAGACCAGAAAAGAGTCACCTTTGCCGACGTGGCCGGGATTGACGAAGCCAAAGGGGAACTGGAAGAGATTATTGATTTTTTAAAAGAGCCCAGTAAGTTTGTCCGCTTAGGCGGCCGCATTCCCAAAGGAGTTTTGCTTATCGGGGCTCCGGGCACGGGCAAGACTCTTCTGGCCAGAGCCATTGCCGGGGAGGCGGGCGTACTGTTTTTTTCCATCAGCGGCTCGGATTTTGTGGAAATGTATGTCGGCGTCGGCGCCTCCAGGGTCAGGGACATGTTCGGCCAGGCCAAAAAGAATTCGCCCTGCATCCTGTTCATTGATGAAATTGACGCCGTCGGACGCCACCGCGGAGCCGGACTGGGCGGCGGCCACGACGAACGGGAACAGACTTTGAACCAGCTTCTGGTGGAAATGGACGGCTTTGAGCCCAATGAGGCTTTAATTGTCATTGCCGCCACCAACCGGCCCGATGTTTTAGATCCGGCTCTCTTAAGACCCGGACGCTTTGACCGTCAGGTAGTGGTGCCGGTGCCCGACGTCCGGGGCCGCGAACAGATTTTAAAAGTCCACAGCAGCCGAGTGCCTCTGGCTCCCGAAGTCGACCTGGCCGTCGTGGCCCGGGGGACTCCGGGATTTTCCGGAGCCGACCTGGAAAACTTAATAAACGAAGCCGCTCTGATGGCCGCCCGTTTCGATAAAACCGAAGTATTCAACGTTGATCTGGAAGCAGCCCGGGACAAAATCATGATGGGCGTGGAAAGAAAATCCATGATCATGAGTCCGGAAGAAAAAAAAGCCACAGCCTGGCACGAAGCCGGCCATACTCTGGTGGCAGTCTTAATGGCCGGCTCGGATCCCATTCATAAAGTCTCCATCATTCCCCGCGGCCGGGCTTTGGGCGTGACCCAGTATCTGCCGGCCGGGGACAAGTACACCTACAGCCGGGAGGACTACAAAACCCGCCTGGCCACCATGATGGGCGGCCGGGTAGCCGAGGAGCTGGCTCTGGGTCAGATGACGACCGGAGCCGGCAGCGATATAGAGCAGGCCAGCAAACTGGCCCGCAACATGGTCTGCCGCTACGGCATGAGCGATGTGCTGGGACCTTTGTCGTTTGAAAAGCAGGATGAACAGATCTTTTTGGGCCGGGAAATTGCACAGCACCGGGATTATTCCGAAGAGACGGCCAGAATTATTGACTCCGAAGTCCATAACCTGGTCATGGGGGGCTATAATAAAGCCAAAGAACTCATCGGCCGCCACATGGAGACTTTAAAATCCTTAACCGACGTACTAATGGAAAAAGAAACCATTGACTCCGCCGAAGTCATAGAAATCTGCAAGTCAGCCATTTTAGGCGAGGGTCTGGAGCTGCCCAGATCGGACGCCAGCACCTCATTTGTCAGCCGCCCGGAACCGGCGGACAAAGCTAAGGAAAAAAAGGCCGAGGGACCGGACGAGGCCGAGCCCCGGGATCCCGACACCCCCAACGGGACTGTCCACTGAACCATTGGCCTGAGTCTTCTTTTTTTGTTTTCAGTTAATAATATTTAATTTTAATTATTATTATTTATATTACACGATATCTTTTCCCAAAAGGAGATATTATTCAGCCTGACAGGCTTTTTTAATCTTTCAGGCCCAAGACGTTTTTTCACTTGTTTTGTCCCGGAGACGAAAGAATAAAGACCGTGCCAAAAGAGCCCCTAGACTCGCCTAGCCGTCTCATGACCTGGACCTGCGCCGATGGGACGGTCCGGGAACTGATCTTTGACCGCCCTTTGATTATGGGTATCATAAACATCACCCCGGATTCCTTTTCCGACGGGGGCCGGTTTTTTGAACCGGCGGCCGCCCTGGCTCAGGCCAAAATCCATCTGGAACAGGGGGCCGATATTCTGGACTTAGGGGCTGAAACCACCCGGCCGGGCTCGCTGCCGACTCCGGCTGACGAAGAATGGCGAAGGCTGTCCGCGGTTTTAGAGACTCTGGCCCGGGATCCAGACTGCGTGCCGATTTCCGTTGACACCAATAAAGCCGAGATTGCCGAAAAAGCTATTTTAGCCGGGGCCTCCATTATTAATGATATATACGCCGGCCGCAACGACCCTGGGATCTTAAAAGTCTGCGCCTCCTACGGGGTGCCGGTTATCTTAATGCATATGCAGGGCGATCCCCGGACCATGCAGCAAAACCCCCAGTACGACGATGTGGTGACCGAAGTCCGCGACTTTCTTCTGGCCAAAGCCAGGGAAGCCATGAGCCTGGGTATTGACCCGTCGAAAATTATCCTGGATCCGGGTCTGGGTTTCGGCAAAACGGCCGTCCACAACCTGACCTTATTAAAGCATTTGGACCGGGTCTTTCCCAGGGGTTTCCACAGTCTCATGGCCTTATCCAGAAAAGCTTTTTTAGGCCGAATTTTGGAAGGAGCCCCGCCGGAAGAAAGAGATATAGCCACAGCTGCGGCCAATGCCGTAGCCGTTCTGAAGGGCGCCGAAATTATCCGGGTTCATAATGTTAAACCCAGCCGGGAGGCGGCTTTCCTGGCCCGGGCTGTTTTAAACGCCACCTGATTTAGCCAGGACAGTCAGCCAACAATCTGCCCTTTTGACCCAGACTTAAGGGACTAAAAATATCCGAGCGGAAACCTGAAAAACATGTTCGACAAGTTTTTCTCATCTGACGCTACCGAGGCTCTGGTAGACGCAGTACAGGCCATACGCTGGCCCGACGGCGTGGACATCTTCCTGGTGGCCCTGATCATCTACCAAGTCATCCGTCTGGTCAAAGGCACCAGGAGCGGTCAGGTGCTGATAGGCCTGTGCATTCTGGGGGCCACAAACTATTTGGCCAACCGGTTTCAGCTTTTAACTTTAAGTTTTTTAATATCTTATTTTATCTCCAACCTGTTTTTAGTCCTGGTGGTCCTGTTTTCCACCGATATCAGAAGAGGTCTGGCCAGGGCCGGCCGCTTTACGTTTTCCAAAACCAATTCCAATATCCTGGAAGCGGTCAACGAAGTTGTCCGGGCCTCGTTTTTCATGGCCGAAAAAAGAACCGGGGCCCTGATTGCCTTTGAACGCCATGTCAGTTTAGGCGAATATGTCGAAGCCGGAGCCAGACTGCAGTCAGTTGTTTCCGACCGCCTGCTGCTGGCCATTTTCAATACCCAGGCCCCTCTCCACGACGGCGCCGTCATTATTCAGGACGGAAAACTGGCGGCGGCCGGCTGTTTCCTGCCCCTTTTGCCTTCCGAAGATCACGTCAGCCAGTTCTTCGGCACCAGGCACAGGGCGGCTATAGGTCTGTCCAGAGAGTCGGACGCCATCATCGTGGTCGTGTCCGAAGAAAGAGGTCTGGTCAGTCTGGTCCGGGACGGGGATGTGGAAGTTATGATGGGCGCCGGGATGCTCCGGGACCGCCTCTTAACCCATATGGGTTTAGACACGGCCAAAACAAAAAAGACGACCGGACGCAAATGATAATATCCGGGCCAAACGGGCCTCAGCCGCCTCAGGCTGAAAAGGGTCCCAGGGGTCAGGACAGACCGGGGAAAGCATCCTGCTGCGTTTTCCGGAAGCTTAATGCCTTCGGCGGACGGATAACTCTGTTTCTGATTTCAACTAAACTTAAGGAAGGGCGTTTTCCCGGCCCGGCGGCCTGGGTTTCCGCACCTAAGATCGGATGAAAAATTTCTTTAAAAACCAGTTTTCCATATTCTGTCTTTCCCTGGTCTTGGCCTTCATACTCTGGCTGACGGTCTCCGGGCAGGATATGAGCGTCCACGATCTGTCGGCCAATCTGGAACTGACAGGTCTGCCTGACAATCTGGCCCTGGAGGAAGGCATACCTGACACGGTCAATTTGAGAATTGAGGCCAATACGGCCCAGTTCCGTTTTCTGGAGGGCCGCAAGTACTATTTCCGCTACGATCTTTCCGATGTCGAACCTGGCCCCAATCTGCTGCAAATCGACTGGACAGCCATTATCCCCAGTCTGCCCAGGGGCATCCGGGTGGCCAGGGTTATTCCGGAAGAAATATCCTTTCAGGTCTATCCGTATATCACCAAAGAACTGCCGGTCACAGCCAATGTGACCGGCGAGCTGCCCTCTTATCTGGAGATGACCGGCCGGGTCATTATCGATCCTCCGACTGCCCAGGTCACCGGACCGGCTCACCGGCTTGGGGAGCTGACGGGAGTGCCCACCACTACAGTCCGCTTAAACGATATCCGGAATCAGGATACGACTTTAGTATTAACGCCCCAGCTGACCGGCTTAAATACCTGGCTGACAGTGGAGCCGAGATCGTTTCAGGCCCACGCCCAGGTCCGGTTAAAAGCTGATGAGACCAGTTTCAAAATTCCGGTGACCGTAGCCCCCCAAAGCTGGACCGGCCAGCCCTTACCCTTGGAATTAAGGCCGGCGGAGGCCGCCGTTCAGGTCTCCTGGACCCTGGACCACGCCACCCCGCAGCCCGATGACATTAAACTGACTGTGACGTTAACCCCCCAGGATTTGGAAAAACCGGGCAACATACGACTGACGGTTAATGCTCAGGCCCCTAACTGGATTAAAATTCTTAAAATCGAACCGGCCTCTGTCATGGTCACGAAACTGAAAGTCCCGGAACCTGAGCCCCCCGAAGAGGCCGCCGGTGAGTAAAGTAACCCGCCTTCTGTTCGGGACTGACGGCATCCGGGGAATAGTCGGCCGCCCGCCTATGACGGCCGAGATGGCTTTGTCTCTGGGCCGGGCTTTAACCTGCTTACTGAAAGAAGAAAAAGGCTTGGGCCGGCGCCCTAAAATAGTGGTCGGCAAAGATACCCGCCTGTCCGGGGACATGCTGATTTCGGCTGTGGCGGCGGGCATCATGAGCCAGGGCGGGGATGTCTATTTAGCCGAAACCCTGCCCACTCCAGGTCTGGCCAACCTGACTGCCTCAACCAGGGCCGATGCCGGACTGGTCATCTCAGCTTCCCATAATCCCTACCAGGATAACGGCCTGAAAATCTTTGACGGCCAGGGCTACAAACTGCCCGACCAGACCGAGGCCAGACTGGAAAGCCTGATGGCCGATCCCCATCTGGCCCAAAACCGTCCGTCGGCCGAAACTGTGGGCCGTGTCTGGCCGATCCGGGATGCCGTCGGCCGGTATGTGGTCTCCCTTAAAAACACCTTCCCTAAAACCATGGATTTAGACGGCCTGACCATTGTTTTGGACTGCGCCCACGGGGCCGCTTACCAGTCGGCCCCGGCCGTTTTTGAGGAGCTGGGGGCCACGGTTCACGTGCTGGGCGCAGGACCAGACGGCTACAATATTAACCGTGGGGTGGGCTCCCTTCATCCGGAAGTCTGCGCCGAAAAAGTTCTGGAATATAAAGCCGATTTGGGCGTGGCTCTGGACGGCGACGCCGACCGGGCCATATTACTGGATCACCGGGGGGAAGTGGTCGACGGGGACCAGATCATGTTCCTGTGCGCCTGGCACCTGAAAAAGAAAAAAATGCTCTACAAAAATACCGTGGCCGCCACGGTCATGAGCAATATGGGTTTAGAGCTGGCTCTGGAAAAAGAGGGCATCAAGCTCCGCCGGACGGCTGTTGGCGACCGTTATGTGGCTGAATGTTTAAGGCAGGAAAATTTAAACTTTGGCGGGGAAAAATCAGGCCATCTGATATTTTTAGACCACGCCACAACCGGCGACGGAACGCTGGCCGCCCTCCAGACTCTGGCCATCATGAAAACGACCGGCCTGGCCCTCAGGGATTTAGCAGCCCGGATGAGTCTTTTGCCCCAGATTTTACTGAATGTCCCGGTGGCCGGTCCGGACCGGGCGGCCAAACTGCCGGAAGTCTTAAAAAAAGAAGCTGAACTGAAAGCCCGCTTAGGCCGTTCCGGCCGGGTCCTTTTGCGCCCCTCGGGCACCGAACCGGTCGTCCGGGTCATGGTCGAAGGCGAAGAAGAGACTTTAATTACCGAACTGGCCGGGGAACTGGCCCGGACCGTGGCCGCAGCCGGGGCTAAACTAAACTGACCTCTCCTTTATTTTTCCATTAAAATTCTTTTTTATTTCCCGAACGGGTCCATTTTTTAGTTTTATCATCTAAGCAATAAATCCTTTCCGAGGTGATAAAACATGGAAACCTTGCTGCTAATCTTTGTTATCCTTCTGGTACTGGCCGTCCTGGTCGGGCTCGTCCTGGGCATCATCTGGCTGGCCCGAAAAATTAACCCGGCCTTTCTTCAAAAAATCAGCCCCTCCTATCTCCGCAATAGTCCTATTGTCGGGCGGCTTATATGTCTGGTCATTGTTTCGGTTCTTCTTCTTTTGCCTCTGGAAGAGATTCAAAGTCTTGTCCGGACGCGGCATTACAATTACAAATCAGTTGAGGCCGAAATTGCCAATTCCTGGGGCGGTCCCCAGACCATTTTGGGCCCAATGATTGCCGTGCCCTTTACTGTCCTCATTCCCGCCGAAACCGTGGTGGAAGTTGACGAAAAAATCCCTGGCTATGAAAATTATCCTACTGCTTTTAACTCGCGCAAAGTCAAAAAAACCGTCATTGAAGAGCGGGAAACAGAAATAACCGCAGCCATTCTGCCTAAAACATTAGATATCGCCGGACGCTTAGATCCGGAAAAAAGATCCAGGGGCATCTACGATGTTTTAGTCTACACCAATACCTTAAAAATTACGGGGACATTTTTAAAATCCGACCTTAAGTCTTTGGGCTATAAAATAAAAGAAATAAACTGGGCCAAAGCCCAGGTGATGGTCGGCTTAAGCGACACCAGGGCTTTTAAAGGAGTCAGTTTTTTGAACTTAGGCCAGGATGAATTTTTATTCGTGCCCGGCACCGGCGATTTTCCTCTGGCCCCGACCGGCTTTTCGGCTGAAACCGATTTATCCGGCCACCGGGAGGAGATCCCTTTTTCCTTCGAGATCCAGATCACCGGCTACGGCCAGTTTATGGCAACTCCGATAGCCGAAAAAACGACTATGGAACTGATCTCGACCTGGCCTCACCCCAGCTTTATCGGTCAGGGTCTGCCTTCGGAAAGAGATATCTCCGACGCCGGCTTTTCGGCCCGCTGGAGCATTCCCAATCTGGTCCGCAATTACCCTCAGATAATTGATCTTTCCAAAATCACGCCTGCCGAGCATTCCGACCGTAATGAAAGACGCTCTTACCAGGAATCGTCCTTTACGTCGCCTTTAGACGAGTTCCAGATAGGCGTCAGTCTGGTTGAACCGGTCGTTCTCTACAGCTGCCTTGACCGGGCCACGAAATACGCCATCCTGTTTATAAGCCTGAGTTTTTTAAGCTTTTTCCTCTTTGAACTCAGTTCCGGCCGAACCGGCCGCCGGCTCCACTTATTTCAGTACGGCATTATCGGTTTAGCTCTGGCTCTTTTTTACCTGGTCGTTCTGTCTTTAGCCGAGCATCTGGGTTTCACCGCGGCGTATACGATCGGCGCGGCCATAAACATCTTCATGGTAGGCGGCTATGTGGCTCTGTCGGTCCGAACGAGATCGTCTGCCGCATTGATAGCCTTTGTTCTGGGCTTCATGTACAGCATCCTGTACGTCATCCTAAACGAAGAGGATCTGGCTCTGGTCGGCGGAACGGCTTTACTGGTCGTGGCTCTGGGCGCTTTAATGCTGGCCACCAAAAATATGTCCCGTGACCGCGAAGAAGAATGCGATGATTTGGACTTGCTCAAGGAAGAATCGTGAAATGCGGCCGGTGAAATAAACGGCCCTTAAAAAACTGCCGATGGTCCGGCCGTCCAAATGATCAGCTCATTTTGGCGGCCGGATTTTTTTAGGGATTGACTGCAGACGCAGGCGGTCAGCCTGAACCGAAGATTGGTCCTCGATCCCGGGTTGGCGGGCTCCCACAGGCCAGAGGGAACCCCGGCTGTTCCGGGGGAGGACTCAGGGGCTGTTTCCGGCGGCCTCCAGGCCGCAGCCCTGACGGACACCGAATGCAGGGCCTGTCCGCTGGAACTGCCTATCATGCTGACCCGGCCCTGATTGAATCGGAACAGGCATTGGAACCGGGAATGAGCCGGCGGCTTCAGCCTCTGGCCGAAGCGGCCGAAACCCAGGCCGGCTGTCTTCCGGCTCCGGAGCCGAAGTCGGCTCTGCCTTGGGAAAAACAGAAGGCGGAAAAAATGCATCGGATCAGCTGACGTTTAACCGGGAACAGCCGGGCCTCTTTAAAGTCAATTTAAACCGGGCAAGCCGCAGGCTGATCAGGACAAATCAAAAAACAACAAAAATCAGGCTGCTGCTCTCACGGCCGGCTTTGTTGGCTGTATTTCACCGACAGACGGCTTTGTTGGCTGTATTTCTCCGACAGACGGCTGAAACTGCGGGCCCGGCTTCTGAAGCGTTAAAAGATCAGGGCCCTGAAAAAGCTGCCGGTCAGCGGCGAGAAAAAAGCTGCTCCGAAAAAAGGAAAATCATGTCATTTTGAGGATTTTCAAGACCGGCTTATGGTGACAGCCTGCTCAATTCACCTCCAGGTCCTGATTGTCAGGGAACTGCCATAGGTACTCATATGTGACTGCTTCGGAATAAAAACCGGTCCTTGGCCGGTTGGCCTCTTGGGGCTGAACGTGACAAATGATCGCTTGAAAACCTGACTGAAATCATTTTTTCAGTTACAAAATTTCATACTTCTACTGGAACCGAAGCCCTGACGCGGTTCAGCGATCTGTCAGTCTTAAAGACTGAAATTCAGTATTTAGTCGTCCCTGAAAAACTTTTAGGACCGAGTCAAAAATTTTCCTCACCGCAATATAATTTAGTTATTTTTGATATTAATTAGATATAAAGTTATTCTTTTAATGGTTCATAATGTTGTTTTATCAGATCTTAAAGCGGCATTTATAACAGTTTAATGGTTTTTTCAGCAAGCCAAATTTAGAGTAAAATTAATTATGTATAATTATATATAATTATACTTTTTAGAATCTGAAAATTTAGCTATGTTATGAATTTTAGGGTGTTTTAGCAAAATTTGGACAGAGGCTCCCCTTGGCAGCCTGCTGCTGCGCGAAAACCTCAAATTCGGAGGGAGGTGAAAAATTAAGCGCTTGCGGGACAGCTTCCATAACATTCAGCTGCCCGGAAAGGAGTGCCGTGCAGTCTTCT
>JAISEL010000149.1 GCA_031264185.1 Deltaproteobacteria bacterium | reverse complement strand
TGAGAAACCTATTGATGAGAAACCTATTGATGAGAAACCTATTGATGAGAAACCTATTGATGAGAAACCTATTGATGAGAAACCTATTGATGAGAAACCTATTGATGAGAAACCTATTTCCGATCAAGACAAATTTATTTTGGCACATGAGTTCTGGCTTAATTTCGGGCGGGAAGGTGTCTTCGTCTCTGAAGAAGATATTTTGGCTTATTTAAAGACCCTTGACAATGATCAACTAACATCTGATGATCTCTCTATATATGTTTGGGCGCATTTTGATTCGCATGGAAGGACAACAAGAACTACATATTACTCTCCTATAGACTATATAATTAATGATATTGATTATATTAAAACATTTTATGATCATTATTTCGATTCAAGTATTACTCGGCAAGAACTTATCAATGATTTAAAAAATGCATTAAGTGTTCTTTTTGATATAGATTTTATCAATGCTCACTGGGATAGAAGCAAAGAAATGTATAAAAATGCTCCTCAAACTGTTGCCGAACTTTATTCAGGAGCTTATGGAAATTCTGCTGACTGGCAAAAAGATACAGAAGCGCATTCTGGGGCACATAATCTAAATGGTAAAACTGGAAATATAAGTTATAGATACATTGGTGATGATGAACAATATAAAGGATACCAGTTTGTCTTCGATGAAAAGGATAAATTAGTAGATGACCCAGCTAATATGGGTTCAATTGACATAGGTAATTCCATAACAGAGGCATCAAACCATTTTATGTATGATATGTTACCTTGGATTCTTTATGGGAACTCAGCTGATGATCCTACAAGTTGTTATGACAGAATTGAGGCTTTACGTCAGGCAGCTCCTGGTTATGTTCTTGAATATATTAATTCAGATTTTTTATATTTAATTATTAATTTGATTTCTGATGAACATAACATATTCACTCCAAATATATTAACAAAACGAGGTCATCTTAATAAATTGATAAGGCAAAATCCTCATGAAAAATTAACAAAACAAGGTTATAAAAGTACGTGATTATCTCACAAAAATTTGTTCTATAGAAAATTTTGTGTACGCCATGAAGCCAAGAAAGCGCATCAACCTAACTGGTGAGATGCTAGCCCGAAAATTTTGACTGCTTCGGGGCAAGACGAAATCTGGAATCTGTAAGTCGTCCCGGAGCAACGAAAATAACTTAATATAAGCTTTAGTGGGTTGTCCGCTGGAGTTTGTCTCTATCTTCGTTGGTCAATTGAAGTTCAATTTGGCGCAAACATACTTCTTGAATGCGTCAAAATTAATTTGTCAAGGCGTTAGTCGCCTCATGGGCATGGTACATTTATATATATATCATCCAGTTTCCAGCGGCAAAGTCTCTCTGGGACCGCTCCTGTTGGACAAAGTATTTGAGGGCTTCAAAAAAAAATTTTATCTATGCTTTTTATGATTGTGTCCGCGATATCGTGCCCTATTCTTTGGCTAGATTGATTAGGTCAAATTCAGGTCATTGCAGAGGTCGTCAATTTCCTCCCTTTCAACACCAATATATCTTAGGGTAGTGCCGCTCTGGGAATGATTCAGCATCTTTTGGATCATGCCCACGTTGCAGCCGGATTTCTGGTACATGTGGTAGCCAAAAGTCTTTCTCAGCGAATGGGTGCCCAAATTAGGCAGTCCGACCGTCCTGCCGGCTTCGGCGATGATTTGATGGGCTTTCTGCCGTGTTATGGGCTTCAGGCCTTTATTGGACAGCAGCAGCGGCGAATTAGGCAGCATCGGACCTCTTTCGGTTGATCTGACCTTTCGGTTGATCTGACCTTCAGGTACTCTTTCAGGGCTTTATGGACGGCCGGATTAATGGGCACGGTGTGGGTCCTGCCGGTTTTTTCCTCTTTGAGGGTAATCCGGGCTTTAATTTGGCCGACGGAGTCCAGGACATCGCCGATGCGCAGAGCGGTGTTGACTCCCATAACGAAATAGCAGGCGTTCCGGGCTCCGTTGGGGCCGGACTTCAACAGCTGGACTATCTGGGCTATTTTTTCCGGTCGCGGATGGGGGGAACTTCTTTCAAGGAGTCACTTCCTGTTTTTGCTCACAGCTACCCGACCACCTTTGCCTGGTTGGGCAGGCGTATGGAAGCTGGAAAATGGATATTACTCCGGCGAATAATTTTGACCATAGATAAAATTAAATACGCGAAAGTCAAGGTGAACCCTAAGAAAATTGATTCTCATAATTATCCGCCGGGGTAATATTATTAAAGCCAGCGGTATTTTTTTGTTCGCCTCCATGCCCTAAAATTTTTTCGCTTGAGGGTGCCCTTGTTCAGCGGCCTGGCGGATCCACCTGACGCCTTCAGCTTTGTCGGGGGCTGCTCCGTCCCCGTTAAAAATACAGATGCCCAGATGATACCGGGCTTCGGCTTGGCCTTGTTCTGCGGACAGGCGGAATATTTCCGCCATATTAGGGCTGACAGCGGGGGAATTGGCATTTATTTTATTACCTCGGTGGATAATTATGATAAAAGAATTTATCCTTTGTTTCTCCAATCTTTAGCATACTCAAAAATTTATGCAGTTTCTATAGTCTATTTGTAGTATGGGTAAAAAATTATTATACCGTGATCATATATAAATAATAAGGAGTATTTGATCTATCATAATTATCCGCAAAGTTAATATATATTTTAAATTATATGCTCTTTCGTTTTTAAAGACATGATGTTACGGCATATTTAAAATGTTACGGCATATTTAAACGCTAAATTTGTAAACAGGTGTTTAATTCAGCACAGGGCTCATGTCCGGCGGAAATATTTTACTTATTTTAAAAAAGGCCGTCTTGAGTAAAATGCATTATACTGAATTATATGACAGAAACCAGTGAAAAGCTGAAAGCCTTCAGGTGAGCGGGTTTCCAGCGGTTGCCTGATTTGACAGAACTCCCTTGTTTCAAATGATAAATACTGCGGTCTAAAGATTTAATAAATTTTTTAAAAGAGCTAATTAAACTTAATTAAATGCCTTTGTCAGCGTTGTTTGAACCGCGTTAGCCGGCTCTGTCAAAGTGATATCAGGTACTCATCTGAATGTTTCCGAAAGCTTTTTCGGCCGCAGCCCGGTCTACAAAAAGCCGGTAGGGACTGTCCAAAGGATTGTGGAGAAAAGTCTGCCCGGCTCTTTTTCTTAAGAGAGCCAGGACGGCCTCTAAAATCCGCCCGCAATCCAGCCTGTCGCCCGGTTGGACCCCAGCTCCGGTCAGAAGTCTGACCATCTGCCCGGACAGAGCCAGACTGTACAGCCGGTCATCTTCCAATGGCCGGCCGTCGGCGGTCAGGCCGGCCAAACGGATTGTCTCTTCGCCCAGGGGCAAATAACTGCTGTCGTCAATATAGGCCCACAGTTCCAAACCATAGTAGAGCGGAAAGCCTTTAAATCCTTTTAATCCCCATTTTTTAAACAGATCTTTGACCGTCCGGCCGCTTATTTGGGTCCTCAGCAATCGGTCATTGAAGGGCAGGACCTCGTGGAGGGAGCCTACGGTTACCGGTCCGGCCAGACCGGCTCTTAAGGCCCCTTTATTTAAAAAACTGAAGTCCGCCTCAGCGGCCATAGCCAGAGCTTCGGCTATAAACTGGCCAAGAGGGGTGATGGTCTCCCAGATACCCTTCAAACCGTAAAGGGCGCAGTTTGTAGGCAGGGACAGGAGAATTTCATTTAAACCTAGGGCAGCCTCTATTTTTTCAATTTCTTTTTGGGTTGGTAAGTCAGGGGGAAGAGCAGACAGAGATGACCAGTCGATTAAGTCCAGTCTTAAAGGGCCGTTGCCTTCATAAGTAATTTCAGCCGCCGCAGTCAGACCCTGACCTAAATTGGCATACCGAGCCCGGCCGTTAATCCGGTGAGGCCGGATTACTTCATGGCTGTGGCCGTCAATGACCAGACTTACGTTGGGCAGGCCGGCTAAATCCGGGCCGGTCAGGTTGTTGTCAAAATCCAAATCCAGCTGACCGGCCAGGCCGCTGACCTGGCCGGGCCGGTCCGGAGCGCCCAGGTGGGAGAGGATTATTATGTGGTCCTGGGGACTGAAGGCAAGCAACTCCCGTGTCAGTTCAGCCAGCAGATCTTTTTTTGTTCTGGCCAAAGTGTCTTTCAGGCCAAAATCAAAACCGTTCAAGACAGTCCCTAAGCTGGGTCGGTGGGTCAGGGGGTTCAGGACTCCCAAAACGGCTATTCTGGGTGTGGAGGCTTTAAGGATCAGCGGCTTATTTAAAACGCCAGAAATCGGTTTATTCTGGTAATGAAGATTTAGGCCCAGAACCTCCAGCTCCGGGGAGCCGGCGGCCTTGACCAGGGGGATTAAAGACTTAAAGTAGTAAAGAGGCTCCCTTTCTTCGGGGCTGTAATCAAAATCGTGGTTGCCCGGCAGAAGTCCCCGGTACCCCAAACGACCTACGAGGGAGGCTAATGTCCGGCCCCGGTCAAAGGCCCCGTACACCGAGCCGCTCAGTAAGTCGCCTAAATCCAGTAAAATAACCGGGCCTGATTTTCTGAGGTTATTTAAATAAGTAAGAAAGCGGGCCAGACCGGGCTGTTTTTTAGCCGGCTGATAAGCTATCTGACCGTGGAGATCGGAAGTGACTATAATTTTTAAGATCTGGCTTTGAGGGAACATAATATTTTGTTTCAAGAATTATTAGGTTTAAATGGCTATGGCCTTTTGAGCCGCAAAAGGCTATAATAGCCTATACTCATAAGAAAATCAGAAGACCAGAGGGGCCTCGGCGGCAGGGAGAGCCACGAGTAAACTTGACATAACGCAGTGTGTTTATATGATATGGCCAGAATAGACATATTTTGTTCGTTTTTTTTTGGACATAAATTAGTTTATAATATTTGGCCGCGTAAGTCCATTAACGGACATGTTTAGGTGAAGATAATGAAGACCATACCGACAGAAGAGGCGGTAGGGGCTATTTTGTGTCATGATTTGACCAGAATTGTCAAAGATGAAGTCAAGGAAGTGGCTTTTCGTAAAGGACACGTTGTCGCGTCCGAGGATATACCGGTCCTTTTGTCTATGGGCAAAAAGAACCTGTTTGTATGGGATTTGGGCGAAAACATGGTCCACGAAAACGAGGCTGCCGAGATTTTGAAGGAAATCTCAATTGGCCCGGGACTTAACCACTCTCAGGTCAAGGAAGGGCGCATTTCCCTGTTTGTGGATACTCCCGGCTTGTTTTTGGCTGACCAGGAACGCATGAGGCAATTGAACTGTCTGGGGGAAATTTCTGTGGCCTCCCGGCACAGCGGCTTTGAAGTTACCAAAGGCCAGATGGCCGCTGCCTTTAAGATTATTCCTTTAGCCGTCAGGCGGGAAAAAATGGAACGGGCCCGGGAGATTGGAGGCGGCGAGCCTCTTTTTGAAGTCAAGCCCTACAAGCCTTTAAAAGTGGCCGTCATTGCCACTGGCCACGAAATTTACACCGGTCTGATTAAAGATACCTTTACCCCGGTGGTAAAAAACAAAGTCAGCTATTTCGGCCTGAATGTGGTCTGGGAGACGGTCTGTGACGACCGGATGAGCGAGATTTCGGCGGCGGTCAAAAAATGCGTTGACGATGGCATTGATCTCATTATCTGCACGGGCGGGATGAGCGTGGATCCCGATGATTTAACGCCCGGAGCCATTAAGGGAGCCGGGGCTGAGTTTGTTTGCTACGGCACGCCGGTTTTTCCAGGAGCCATGTTTTTGGTAGCTTATCTGGCCGGCCGGCCCGTATTGGGACTGCCGGGCTGCGTTATGTTCGAGGAAAGAACGATCTTTGACGTCATCCTGCCCCGTCTGGCGGCCGGAATGAAAATTACCCCCCAGGAGATTACCTCTCTGGGGAGCGGCGGTCTTTGTCTGAACTGCCCGGATTGCACTTTTCCGGCCTGCGGTTTTGCCAAAGGCCCGGAGTACTGGCCAAAGGAGGACTAAATGGCCGATCCTTTCCGGGTGGCGGTAATTACAGTCTCTGACAAAGGGTCTCTGGGCCTGAGAGTCGACGAAAGCGGTCCGACCGTCTGCGGTCTGGTCGAAAAAGCCGGTTATGCTGTGGTGGGACAGGAAATCTGGCCGGATGAGCTTTCGGTTCTGAAGAACCGGTTAACCGAACTGTGCGACGGCGGACAGGCCGATTTAATCTTAACTACCGGCGGCACCGGTCTGTCGCCCCGGGATGTCACTCCCGAAGCCACTTTGGCTGTGGCCAACAAAATAGTACCTGGCCTGGCCGAGGTCATGCGGGCCGAGAGTCTTAAAAAAACGGCCCGGGCCATGTTAAGCCGGGCCGTAGCCGTGGTTCGGGGTCAGACTCTGATTATTAATCTGCCCGGGTCGCCTAAAGGGGCCAGGGAAAATCTGGAGGCCGTCCTGCCGGCTTTAGAACACGGACTGGAAATCTTAACCGGCCGTTCCGGCGACTGCGGGCGGTCCTAAGTTATTTTTAGGACTCCGGCGAGTCCAGGCTGGATCTTACGATAGTGCTGCTGATAAGGCGGTCTATCTGGGCCTGATAGCGGGCCGCTTCTCTGATCGGTAATTTGTGGGCCCGGTCTTCGGCTATAATTCTGGCCTCCGTTTCCTGGCCGTTTTTGAGCATCTGTTCCATGACCAGTTTGGAGGCCTGGTTGATGGGAGCGGTGTCGGCGTAAGTCAGTTCGCTTAGAGAATCGTACACAGCCATGGCCCGGTCAGGTTCATTATAATCCAGGCAGTCCCTGATAAGTTCCAAGCCCATTTCCCCAAGTTTCGTCCTGATCTGTTGGATTTCATCAATATGAACATCTAAAGGATCGGCCCGGGCGGACTCCATAAAATTATCTTGAAAATCGGCGATCAATTTGTCCATCTCTTCGTTGGGGGCTGTAAAATCCGGGCTGTCGGTCTCGTCCCGGCTGGTGAAAAGGTGGGCCGCCGTACCTGTTTCCCCGGATTTGGCAAAAGTAACCAGCATGGTAATTAAGGCCTCCATCTGGTACTTATAGACCGAAATGGAAAAGGGGGCTTTTTTTATTTCCGAATAAATCTCCAGGGCGTCATCGTTCATATTTTGGCTGCAATAGCCTTCCAAAAGTAAGTTTAAAGTCGCAACCCGGCCCAAAAGGTGGGACGGGGAGGAGGTTTCTTCCAGCTCCATGGCGATTTGTCGGGCTAAGGCAAAATTGTTCGATTCAACTAAAAACGAAATCAGGGCCTGGGCGGCCATGAGGCGAAATGTTTCCACGTTGTGGGACTGGGCGGCCGTGAGACGATAGGATTCCACGCGGTGGGTCTGGGCCAGAACATCAATTTTTTTCTTCAATTCCATAGCCTTGGTTAAATCCGACCGGACCAGAAATTTAACGGCCAGAGCCAGAAATTCGGCCATTTTATAGGCATTGCTGTCAGTTACAGTTAAATTCAGCTGCTGGTTCCTGAAAAGGGTCAGAGCCGTCTCAGGCTGGCCGGAGATCATGAGGTATTTAAGATAAGACAGGCGTATGTCGTTTTGGCAGATGTCTAAAAACTGGGCCTCAAGGGGGGTGTAATCTTCGTCCGGAATAAAGCGGTCGGCCCATTCGTAAAAGTGGTTCAGGCTTTTGGAGGCCCAGTCGGAATTCGAATAGGACAGGCGCTCGAACATCTCCTGAAGGATTCCGGCCCACAAAAGAAACACTATTTTCGATTCCCCTGGGATGATCAGTTCCTCGGAGTTTTTCAGGTGCTTGTCCAGGGAGAAACGGTAGCCGGTATTGGGATAGATCCTTAAGAGAGGCGCCAGACCCAGAAGTAAAGCTATATTGGTCCAGAAGGGGAGGGAGACTTGAGCCTGTTCGTCGGGCCGGAGATAACTGACCAAAGCCTCAAAGATCTTTACGGCCTCAGCCGGCTGGAAGCTGTGTTCGGCGAAATTTTCCATCAGTCTGAGGGCGCACAGATAGTAACGCAGGACAATTTCCCGGTGATCGCCCAGTTTGGCTAAAAGGTTTAAAATCCGCCGTGAGGTAGGGGGAATTTTTTTTCTCTGCCAGGTCTGAACTAAGTCATAGGCTTTGTCGGCCAGCAGATGGGACTGTCTTAAAGAAAGGGACTGAGCCAGGTGTTCAAAGTCAAGGTTTAAAATGTCCTCGCCCAGCCGTCCGGCTTCCGATGAGTAGAATGAGCGTCTTAAGATGGCCAGAATCCGGGTAAAAAGCACTTGCCCTCCGGTTTCGTCAGGCCGGTCAAAAGAGTCGGGCCGGCTGCGGTCGACTTTTTCTAAAAAGTAGGCCGCCTGAGTCATAAAGCTGAGATTGGTTTTGACATGAAAATTCATCCAGGGGGTAGTCCGGAAAAGCTCACTGGCTTCCTCCGGCTGGTCAAACTGACTTAAATACCGGATAAACGTTGCCAGGTGTTCGCCGCACCGGCAGACCAGTTTATTGGTATCAATTCCATCATTGTTCGCCTGTTCCCAGTAATCTTTTTGGAACTGATCCTCGGCCAGCAGCAGATCTGTTAAGGAATTGGCCGCCTCCCTGATTTTGGCCGCCGACGCCAGATGGTCGGATGGCCTGAATTCCGTCAGCACGACCAGAGCTTCGGCCTGCCCCAGAACAATTGAGAAGTAATCTTCTTTTTCGGTAATTTGGGCCACAATTTCCTCTAAATCGGGCCGGTTGATTTTAGAGATAACGTTCTTGATCATAAAGGCCATGCTGGTCCTGATGAACCGGATCGTGAACATGTGATTTTCGCTTGTATTCTCCGGCCAGTTTTGGCCGTAATCCCGGACGGTCTCCGCCGCCCAGACCAGAAGCTCGGACATAGCTTCGGGATTGACGGCCGCTTCAACGACCACTGCCCGGACAGTGAATAAAAGGATCTGGGAATATTCCTGAGACTCCCCGTCCCAGGGTTTAAACTCGGAGTAATATTTCTCCCAGGCCTCCTGGTATATCTGATACGCTTCCCTAGCCTTGCCGCCGAAACAGGACGCCTTGTAGAAATGACAGGCTTTTTTAATGGCCTGAGCGTAGGACTTGGAAAACCGGCCTTCAGAAATTTTGGGGATTCGGCGCCAGATATCCAAAGCCATCTGGGTTTGGCCGCTGTCCAAAAGGACATCCAGCAAAACTTCGGCCGCTTCCAGTAAATGCCTCCGGTAGACTTCCGAAAACTCTGGGTTTTCCAGGAACGAGAAAGTTTTTAATGCCTCTTCATATTTGGATTCAAAAGCCAGATCGATAGTCAGTTCGGAAATGTGGGGCACCAGCGATACCTGGGTTTCCAAATCCATCTTATCGCCTTCGGCGGCCAGAAAAAAAACATAAGCCGCCTCGGGCTGGCGGTGGTTGGTGAGATGCTTAATGAGATCCAGCGACAGCTGTTTCAGTCCGGTCTGAAGTTCTTCGGGCAGGTTTTCGTTTTGCAAAATGGTAAAGATGCTTAAGGCTTCATCCTGGCGGAATCCAAAGCACAGCTCTATTAGGGCCGCTTTAATGGCTTCAAAAGTAATTTTAGGGCTTTCCTCAGTCATGGGCTGTAAGGCGGAAAGTCGCATTTCGTGAGCTTCGTCAGTCCGGCCCTGAGCTTCCAGAGCGGTGACTAAAAGCCTGACTGATTCCAAAAGCATCATTAAATTTTCCGGCTGATTGCTGCGGCGGGAAATCGCCTGAACCAGAGGTTTAGTCAGTTCAATCTGTTGGTGATTTACATACCAGTCAATAAGTTTGTAAGCCCCTTTGGCTTTCAGACTGTCCATGGCCTGGGTGCGTCCGAATTTGGACATGGCTTCATAATAAGCTCTGGCTTGGACGTGGTCGTCTTCGGCCAGTGATATTTCCAGCATCTTTAATAAGTCTTTGGCCTGGTTTTTTTTGTTTTTCTTCTGGTCTGCCGGTACGTTCTTGGCCATAATTGCTCCTTAGTGATTAATTTCATGAAAAAAAGCCGTCTAAAACCGGCCGGAAAAAAGTTATGGGGCCACCTTGACCGGGTCCCCGTTTTTAACTTCTCCGCCGGATATGACCCGGGCAAAAATTCCTTCTCTGGGCATAATGCAATCTCCGACCCGATGGTAGATCTGGCAGCGGGAGTGGCATTCTTTGCCTATCTGGGTGACTTCCAGGACAGCCGGTCCCACAGTCAGTCTGCTGCCCACCGGAACGAGACGCAGATCAATGCCGTCAACCAGAATATTTTCCCCAAAAGCCCCGTGGTCGACTTCAGCCCCTTTTTTATTAAACTCTTCCACTTTCTGAAAAGAAAGAAGACTGACCTGCCGGTGCCATGGTCCGGCGTGAGCATCGTTTTCCAGTCCGAAGTTGTCAATCAAACGGCCCGAGGCTACGGCTTTTTTGGGCGTACCTTTAGCCTCGCTTAAACAGACGGCCACAATTTTTCCTTCCATATAAAACTCCTTAAAATTGAATAAAGTAAATCTGGGGCTTAGTAATCAGCCTCCGATCTGGCTCATGAGACGCCGGTCGCCATCCTCTGTAGCAAAGAGGTGACTGGCCGGTTTGGCTAAAATAGCCGCCCGGACTTCTTTAATCATCCGCTCCTCATCCCCAAGAGGCAGTAAAATCCCTTTGTCCATGTGGAGGCAGGTTTTCAGCCAGCCGTCGGCCGTGATTCTCAGACGGTTGCACTTGTCGCAGAAACGTGATTTGACGGCATTAATAAAGCCCAGCCGCCCGATAAATCCGGGCAGGGAATAATAGTCAGCCGGACCGTTGCCTAACTGGCGGCGGCAGGGCGTCAGGGTCCCAAAAGCGCCGGACAGAATGTTCATTAATTCTTCCGGGTCTAAACCGTTCTGGGTTTTGCCCCGGCCCATAGGCATAAGCTCAATGAACCTGACATGGATATCCCGGTCGCTGGCTAAGGCGGTTAAAGCCAGAAGATCGTCCTGACTTGATTCCCGGGTGGCCACGCAGTTAATTTTGACCGACAGAGGGCCGGCCATTAAGACGGCGTCCAGACCGGCGATGACGCTTTTCATCATATCCCGGCCGGTTAGCTTTTTATAACGGACAGGGTCTAAGGTATCAAGGCTGATATTGACGGCGTCTAAACCGGCCTGAACCAGACCGTCGGCCAGTTTTTCCAGAAGAGTTCCGTTGGTGGTTAGGGTGATGTCCGAAAATTGCCCGGTCGTTTTGGCCGAGCGGATGATCTCGGTTATCTGGGGATGGACCAGAGGCTCACCTCCGGTTATTTTCAGCTTTTTAATCCCCACCTGAGCCGTGGCCCTTAAAATCCGGCTGATTTCATTGAGACTTAAGGTGTGGGCCGGAGGAGTTTCCCCTTCCGGGCGGCAGTACACGCAAAAAAGGTTGCATTTGTCGGTTACGGCCAGCCGGAGGTAGTCAATTTCGCGTCCGTAAGAATCTTTCATGCTTTGGCCTCATCCGGGCCCGGGCGGGTGTAGTGGCCGCTTTTTCCGCCGGATTTTTCCAGCAGACAGACCGGCCCGATAACCAGGCCCTTATCCAGAGCCTTACACATGTCGTAGATGGTCAGAAGAGCGACCGAAGCCCCTGTTAAGGCCTCCATCTCCACCCCGGTCTGACCGACAGAGGCCACCCGGCAGGTGACCTCGACTTTGGCGGCCGGCCGGTTTAATACAAAATCCACCGTACACTTGGTTATGGCCACCTGATGGCACAGGGGAATCAAATAAGCTGTCTTTTTGGCGCCCATAATGCCGGCTACCCGGGCCACTCCCAAAACGTCGCCTTTTTTGATGTCCTGGGCCACTATGGCCGCCATCACCGCAGGTCCGACCGTAATCTCGCCTCTGGCCACAGCCTGACGCCGGGTCTCTTCTTTGGCTCCAACATCGACCATAACAGCCTGGCCCTGGTCGTTTAAATGGGAAAAGGGTTGGTTTGGTTTGACCATGTTGTCTCCGCCGCCAGCCGGACCGGCTATGGGTAAAAAAACGAATTGGTCCGTCTCAGGTATTATAACCCATATTGAGGGGATCGGCCGTAATTATCCCCGGTGAGGACGAGTCATCGGACCGCAATATTTAGTTAAATTTATAGTATAAAACCCAAAAAATAAGACTTTTACTCTTAATAAGAAAGAAAATTATAAGTCAAATTGATCGGAAAAAGTCCGCCGCCGACCAGTGATCCGGTCCAAGATTGCCAGTCAATGTTGGGGGTAGCGGAAACAGGGAGGCCGTCCGGGGTGGCAAAAGTATTTAAATGATGACTATCATTCAATTATTTTACCGGCTTCAGCCGGATAAATCAAGGACGAAAGCAGCTTTCCGAGAATCTTGGCCGATCCGGTGCGCCTCTATTACAGTCGGTGCGCCGGGAAGCATTATTAAGCAGCAACCGCTCCGCTTGTTCTGGCAGAGGACATGTTTACACGCATATACTTATTGCTGAAGGGAAGCCGGCACGGCCGGAGCCCGCATTTTCCAGTCAGGCAGAAGTCGGGCTGTCCGGCTATCCAAGGAGTTTCGGGTCGGGGGCCGGAAAACTGGAGGCCTTTCTCCAGGGACGGAAAATCATCCTGCTGAGGCCTCCGGCCAATGCGGTCCGCTTTTTTGACTGATTAAATTCGCTGCCGGATGATGATTTCCTGCTGAGCCGCAGGCAGGAGCCGCCGGCCAGGTCAAGGAAGACTTATGGCTGCCGCCGCCCGATTCAGGCTGGATACGGATACATGTCTCTGTCATAAGCCGACGCCGGTTCTGGCCCGTTTTGAGACTTTACACCCGGCCAGACGGCCGCAGCCGCCTGGGGTAAAAGGCTTGACAATCAACCCATATTTTAATACACTAAATAAAACTATTTTGAAGTATTTTTGTTATATTTGACGATTTAATCTTCAATATATTTTTCGGGCTTGAAGATGAAACTTTTACCAAGTGCCAATCCTGATTTTTCATCACTGATAAATGGCAATCGCATTTATGTCGACAAAACTCATTATATTTATAATCTGATTACGGCGGATGATCTGTATTTTCTGTCCAGACCTCGCCGGTTTGGGAAAACCCTGCTGACAGACACTTTCGACTGCCTTTTCAAAGGCCAGCAGGGCCTTTTTAAAGGTCTGTGGATTGACAGTACCGATTATGATTGGAAGCCTTACCCTGTAATTAATATCAGTTTTGGTGATGTTTATGCCCCGGATCTTGAGACTTTCAAGTCTTACCTGATGTCTAAAATGGCAAACATTGCCAGAAAAGAGGGGCTTTCGATATCTGACACTGTCCATTCTTCTTATTTTGAGAATTTAATTTCCGGACTGTCTGATAAATATGACGGAAAAATTGTCCTCCTCATAGACGAGTATGATGCTCCGATTGTTAAAAATATCTTAAATGAGGTTTTGGCGGATAAAATTCGGGAGCTGTTAAAGTCTTTTTACGGTGTCATTAAAACAAAATATAAGCTGCTGCGTTTCGTTTTTATTACCGGAGTGTCCAAATTTACCAAAACTTCTCTTTTTTCAGAACTTAATAATTTGGTTGATCTGACACTTGCGCGCGGTTACGCTAATATTTGCGGCATTACCGAGGAAGAGCTGGTTTTTTATTTTAAGGACTATTTCCCTTGCGCTTTAGAAGATTTACTAAAATTTAGTAATTTACCTCCGGATTCCACTGAAACTGATTTATTGAATAAGATCCGACACTTTTATGACGGTTACTCCTGGGACGGCGAGACCAGGGTCTATAATCCCTGGTCTATAATGAATTTTTTCAGGGAAAAAGCATTTCATTGTTTTTGGTATGAATCAGGTTCTCCCACTTTTTTGATCAATTTAATAAAAGAAAACAAAGCAAACTTTGATTTCTTTGACAAAAGCAATACTATTTCAGACCTTTCAAATGCTATTGACATCGGACACTCTGCTCCTAAAGCGTTAGCCTTCCAAACTGGATATTTAACTATTGATAAAGTGGACCGTGCTAAAAGCACCCCTAGTTATTCGTTGAAAATTCCTAACTTTGAAGTTGAATATTCCCTTATGGTTTATTTATTGCACTCCAATTGCAATAATATCACGGACATAGACGAATTTACTGCAAATTTAGAAGAAAAGGCAAATATTATCATACAGGCTATCCTCGAAAAAGACGCCTTAAAGGCCGCCAGGGCCTTTACTAGTTTTTTAGCCAATATTGTCTATTCTCTTCATCTCTCGTATGAAGCTTATTATATGACATTATTCTATTTTGTCTTTGTTTTGACCAGGCAAAATCTTATAAGACAAGAATCTGTAAGCGGCGGCATTTTGGATTGCGCTTTTGAGGCTCCAAACGGGGAAATATTTGTTTTTGAAATGAAATATTCCCGCTCCACTAAAAAAATAGAGGCTGCATCATCAACTGCGGACAATAAAGGAAACCCCGTCAAGAGCTTTAAAAAAGTTAAATTACGACGGCCTGAGATCAGCCTGGCCTTAGATAGGGCAATTGATGCGGCCATGAAACAGATTGAAGAAAATCAATATCCGGCCAAATATTGGCAGCCCGGCCGTAAAGTGTATCAAGTGGCCATAGCAGTTTGCGGGCGGGATCACGTCAAGTTCGCTTTTGAAGAATACAGGCTGCCGACTTATTAAAATTTTTCTCTTTTTTTATATATTTATTTAAAATAACATATCTAAATATCTAACTATTATATGTATTTTTTATGTAATCTTCAGAAACAGGCCTGATCGCTGCCTTACGGTCAGATCCAAGTTAGAGCGTGAAAATTTTTTTGGCGGCAAAATTAAAATTAGGGTTAAATAATAGGGGTTTTATTTCTTGGGGCGGGGCGGTTTTTTATGAATTAAACTGACTGAACCGGTTCCGTCATTCCGTCCGGACAAGCCAGGTTCCGCTGCATTTTTGAACGGAAAAAATATGCATGAGTTGCCGGTATTTACTGCACCACGGCGTTCGGCTTTGGTTTGATTGATCATTTATTTCCGAATCATTGCTTTTAGGGTTTATTGTATTTAGGGGCAGTATAGGCTGCCCGGAGAGATGATTTTTTTGATGGAAACTGTAGGAATATCTATCTGCTTTTTTCATTTTCTGGGTATTGCGGGCGCCGGAATGTCCACTATATTGAATAAAAAATAATTTTCTTGTTTTATTGCCCTGGCTTTGACACCGTTATCGCTACAAGATGTTAAATTAAGGCGTTAACCGGTTTTCACGGTTTTTGTTGGAGGAGTCTGTGCTGCAGTCCTGAATTTTGGCTCTGCGGAGATCGCCTTGAGCTTCCAAAATTAGACCATGCGCCGATTTGAGACTCCAAAAATGTCCGTTTAGGGTCAAATTTGTTCAGCGTGGAGGGGGAAAACTAGGGCGGTCTCATTTTTAAGCCGCTCAGGTCAGATTCAGCTTCAAATTTAGTAAATATTCAGACTGTTCCCTCTAGAAGAAGTCCTTTAGCTGCTTTTTTAGACTCGTAGCGACTCAAAGCTTCTTCATATATAGCTATTTGATTAGCCTCAACCATTTCTTCAAAACCCGGCAGTTCAACAGTCTTAACATTTGTATTATTTATTAATAGACTTTTGTATTATTTATTAATAGACTTTTCCTCATGTCTTTATCGGTTAACTGAACTGTAATTCCCGCAGTAGTTGTGACCACAGAATTTTTTTTTAAAATCTAAAAAAATTTATTGAATTGATGTTACAGTCAAATTATTAACCAATGATGGTTGGCTGATAATTAAGTCA
>JAISEL010000108.1 GCA_031264185.1 Deltaproteobacteria bacterium | reverse complement strand
ACGGAAAGCTTGTTCAAGCATGGTTAAAAGATCGCTCCAATAAAATCGAGCTTTTTTTTCTTCCGCCGTATTCTCCGGAATTGAATCCTGATGAGTATTTAAACAATATTATAAAAAATGAAATGCAGAGTCTGCCGCAAGCTCATTCTCAGGATGAGCTGAATTCAAATGTACATGGAATTCTTAAACAATTGCAAAACGATCATTCAAAAGTTAAAAAAATTTTTGACCATTATAAAATTAAATACGCGAAAGTCGAGGCGAAACCAAAGAATAAATAGATTCTCATAATTATCCGCCGGGGTAATATCGCCGACAACGCTACAGCTCAAAGACACTGTTAAATCCGGTGAAAGGCGGTCGGTGAAAATTGGCACCAGCGTTTTAGCCGCACTGTCCGAAAAGTCGACCTTCGGCAACTTGAAACCAGGCCGGTCCTATTCCACAGCGGCTACCTAACCATTACACTATTGACTGATCGTGACTGGACAGTTCTGGAAACTGTAGAAAAGGAAATAGTTGATACTGATCGCTTTTCCTTCAAACTCCCTGGTACAGAGGTCAAAAGTTCCCGCAGCGACTTTTTATTTCAAACCGTCTTTGATTACTGTACTGCAAAATATGACTGCTTTCGCCAGAAATTTCTGGAAGCATTGGCCAAACGGAATTCGGAACAAATCGCTGTTCTTTTCGCCGATATTTTCTCTGAGGTCTCTTATTATCATAATACACCCGAGAAGCACTTTTACCAGGCGCTAATCAATGCTTCCTTGCGGGCCATGGGGATATAAACCTTTGATGAGATGTTTACGTCCCTGGGTCGGATAGATATGATCTCATTAATGATTTTTTCTTAGCCCTCTTCAGCCGGTATAGACTTAAGCTCATCGTGATTTAGGAGGTCATAATGCCGCAAGTCAGCAATAATCCTACCCAAAAAGCTCAACTTTCCAGAGCCAGAGGCTGCCTTATAGGCCAACTGGCGGGCGATGCTCTAGGGAGTCTTGTTGAGTTCAAGTCCATAGAAGAAATCAGGGAGTCCTACCCTAACGGAGTCCGGGAACTTACAGACGGAGGTGCATTCAATACCATAGCCGGACAACCGACGGATGACTCAGAAATGGCCCTGATGCTGGCCAGAACGCTGATTGACCGAGGAGCATTCGACTGTGAAAGCATTTTTTTAGCCTACCGTTTCTGGCTCGACTCGAAACCTTTCGACCTCGGCCGGACTGTGGCCTCCGGACTCAGGGGTCATCCGAATTTCGAAAGCCAGGCCAATGGGGCCATGATGCGGATAAGCCCTCTGGGTATCTTCGGAGTCGGCTTCACTCAGGATTTAATCGCCGAATGGGCCGAACTGGACGCCGGCCTGACCCATCCCAACAAACAGTGTCAGCACGCCAACGCCCTTTTTGTGACCGCTATTGCCCAGGCCATCGGTACCGGCTGTAAGCCCCAGGAACTTTACCTGAGTATCCAGAACAGGGTCAGGGAAATTTCGTCTGACCCGGCTTTAAGGAAGAGTGTATTTGAGGCTAAAATCTCGCCTCCGGCCGATTTCAGCCATCATAAGGGGCATGTTCTTATTGCCTTCCAAAACGCCCTGTGGCAGCTTCTAAACGCCCCTACTTTCGAGGAAGGGATAGTTGATACCATCTCCAGGGGCGGCGATACCGACACCAATGCGGCCATATGCGGGGCTCTGCTTGGTGCTGTTTACGGTCTGGAGGCCATACCTGCACAGTGGACAGAAAAAATCCTGTCCTGCCGGCCGCAGGCCGGAAAACCAGGAGTTCATCAGCCGAGACCGGAATTTTTCTGGCCGGTTGACGCATTGGAACTGGCCGAAAAGCTATTGAACATTAAATCCTAAAAGTGCCCCTAAACCCCCGGGCATTCGGGTAGCCGGAGAATCTGGGGGCTGTAAGAGATCCCCAGACTGCTGCTTTCATGGGGGCCGCCCGTTTTTTCCAGCCCGACCCGTATTCGCCCACAGAACTTTCTGGAGGTTCACCGGTTGTAAAGGACTGAATATTTATCATTGAACCTGATCTCCGGCCAGGCTTTTTTATTGATTTTCAGCCGACTAGAAACGAGAGGCTGGCCGTCCAGGGACACATCTTATGACCGGGTAGCCTGCCGGCTGGGAGCCATGATCCGGAAGCGCCTCTCTGCTCCGGTAATAGACCTTGAAGTAGTGCACCGTGTTGCAGTAGATCTTGCTCTCCGAGGCCAGACAGTCAGCTTCGGCCCAAGCTCCGGCCAAAGAAGCCTGAAATCCTGCAAAAACCTCCGGCCTGCTCAGAAGATACGAGCAGTTATGAACCTGCTTTCGCTTCATGTCTGACTGCTACCGCAAGACTTCAGCAAAGCAGAATCCGCTGCTTCATTTCCGATTCAAGACAGCAGCGGCCAACAGTCTGGCGCCTCTTCGACAAATTGACAGCATTTCCGCCAGGAATAATCTTATGAAAATGCAGTATCAGGTTAAAAAAGTTTCCTCTGGCCAGTATCTTCAGGAAAGGCTTTTAAATAAGCAAAAACATCTTCCGTCCTATTGATGATCCCGGCTTTGTTTGTCACGGCATAAAATCTATCCAGAAGTCTTTCAGCCCTGGGACTGTTACAGATATATCTGTCCCCGAACATTTTAATGTATTTTTCCTTAAGCCCTGGAAAGAGCCGGTCTAAAGAAAGATAAAAGTAATCACGGCTCCCCTCTCTCATGGTCAGACCAAAATTAAACATCATGATTCCTCTGACCCGGGCCTCAAGACAATACTCCAGAACACCCAAGAGATTTTCCTCTGTGTCATTTAAAAAAGGCAAAATCGGGCACAGCCAGACAACCGAGTCAATACCGGCCTCGGCGATAATCTTCAGGACCTCAAACCTCTCGTAGGTCGTAGAGACACCTGGTTCAATCTTTTTGGTCAGACTGTCATCAAAGGTGGTCAGAGTCATCTGGACAACACAGCGAGTTTTTTCGTTAATGGCTGTCAAAATGTCGAGATCTCTTATTATCAGAGCTGATTTCGTTAATACCGTAACCCCGAACCCGGCCTCCAAAATAACCCTCAGGCACTCTCTCGTCAGGCCCAGATCCTTTTCCATGGGATTATACGGATCGCTCATAGCTCCGGTGGCTATCATAAGCTTCTTTTTCCGGTGCCTGAGTTGAGCGGCTAAAATTTGGCCGGCGTCCTTTTTGACCGCGATATCTTCAAAATTATGCTTTATCTGATAACAGACGCTGCGGCTGTCGCAGTAAATACAGCCGTGGGTGCATCCCCGGTACAGGTTCATCCCTCCTTCCGGCGAGACGATGGTCTTAAATTCTTCATAGTGCATGAATTACCGCTTATTTCTCGGCCGAGCCAAGCTACAGACCCGGCAGCGATTTGACCAATGGTCCGCTTGAACCGAACAGGAGCTTAATTTCAGGAGGGATTTAGGAGGCTTAAAACAACTCTGAACCTTAAAATACAGAACTATAAAGAAAATTCAGCTTCTAAAATGAACATCCGGGCAGGTGATTTTTTAACACCTGCCCGTAGTAATTTCAGGCCGAAATAACATCCGGCCCGTGACTGTTTTGGCCCAACAGCCAAAAGCTTTGTTTTTTAAATCAAAACTTAAGTTTAGAAAGGCGCAAAGCCGCCTCTTTCAGCCTGACCTCTTCCTGGACCAGAGCCAGCCGGGCCCAGCCCTCTCCGGAAGGGCCAAAGCCGTTACCGGGAGTCACGACGACACCGGACTCATTTAAGACTCTGGAAGCAAAATCGGCTGATTTAAGCCCCTTTGGCACTTTAAACCAGACATAAAATGTGTATTCGGTGGGAAAGACAAAAAGACCGGCCGCCTCAAGTCCGTCCACTATAATCGCCCGTCTTTCCTTATAAAGCTCTCCCGTTTCTTTAACCGAATCCTGGGGACCGTTCAAAGCCTCCATCGCTGCGTACTGAACAGCCTGAAAAACACCGGAATCAACGTTACTTTTGACTAAACCCAACCCCCGGATAAGTTCCGGACAGCCTGCCGCCCAGCCAATCCGCCATCCTGTCATGTTGTAAGTTTTGGACAGGGAGTGGAACTCTACGGCAATTTGTTTGGCTCCCGGCACTTCCAAAATACTGGGATGAGGTTTACCGGACCAGGTCACTTCCGAATAGGCGGCGTCCGAGGCCACGATGATATTTCTTTTTAAGGCAAAATCCACCAATTCTTTATAAAAATCCAGGTCGGCGTAGGCTCCGGTCGGGTTATTGGGGTAATTGACCCACAAAAGTTTGGTTTTCTTTAAAATATCTTCCGGCACGGCCTTATAATCCGGTAAAAATCCGTTTTTTTCCAATAAAGGCATAAAATGGGTTATTCCGCCGGCAAATAACGTCCCGCTCCGATAAACCGGATAAGCCGGTTCCGGGGCCAGAGTAATGTCACCGGGATTAATGAAGGCCAAAGGAAACTGGGCCAGACCCTCTTTGGAGCCGATTAAGGAGCAGACTTCGGTTTTGGCGGTCAATTCAACCCCGTGACGTCTCCGGTACCAGTCGGCCACCACTTCTAAAAAGGAATTCATGCCCGAATAAACCGGATACTGGTGGTTAGCCGGATCGGCGGCGGCTTTTTTTAAAGCCTCAATGATGTGAACCGGCGTCGGTCTGTCGGGATCACCCACCCCGAGATCTATGACATCTACGCCCCTGGCCCTGACCTCATCCCGGACCCGATCCAGCTCTTTAAACAGGTAAGGCGGCAGAGTCTTCAAACGCTCGGAAAATTCGATGGGCATATGTATCTCCTCATTGGCAAAAAATAATGCCTTTGACAGCCTCCCCCGCCTAAAGCCGGGGGATTCTCACGGAGCCGGAATCGTTATCGCTCCCGGTCTCCAGTATGGGTTCCGGCTTCATCGGCCGGCTGATGTCTAAGCCTATGTAGGCAGAACAGCGGCCTGACAGGCCGCCAAAAAACGTTTAATGCGCCGACCGAACGGATGCTATTTTCACAGCCGCATTTAAGGCCTCTGAATTCAGCTTGGTGTTTTCCGGAATTCGTCTTATATCCACGGCCTCACGGTTGAAATTTTGCATTGTTCTGGATAAAATTATACATTAAATTTTTAATCTTACCTAAAATGTCAGGGCAAAAAGTTTCCGGGTTTACTCTTTGGCCCACATTTCGGCGGCCATTTCCCTCAACTTAAACTTTTGGATCTTACCGCTGGCCGTCAGCGGGAACTGGTCAACAATTTGGACGAACCGGGGAATTTTATAACCCGAGATTAAAGGTCTTAAGTAGCTTCTGATTTTTTTAACCGTAATATCTTTGGCCAATGCCTCTACGATTAAAAATGCCCCCAATTCTTCACCGTGGAGCTTGGAAGGCACGGCCACAACCGCCACGTCCCGGACCCCTGGCATGTGGCGGATATTTTCTTCCACCTCACTGGGGTAGATGTTTTCACCGGCCCTTATAATCATGTCCTTCCATCGGCCCGTAATAACCAGATAGCCGTCGCGGTCAAAACAGCCCAAATCCCCGGTATGAATCCAGCCGTCCTGATCTAGAATAGCTGCCGTAGCCTCGGGCATATTGTAGTAGCCCAGCATGTTGACATAACCACGGGCCACCACTTCCCCGATCTCACCCTGAGGCAGTTCGGCCCAGGTCTCGGGATTGACGACTTTGAGTTCAACGCCCGGCATGGCCCGGCCGACGGTGGCCGTTCTTTTTTCCAGACTGTCCCCGGCTGTAGTTTGGGACACCACCGGACTTGTCTCTGTCATACCGTAACAGATGGTAATATCTTTGGTGTGCATCCGGTCAATGGTCTCCCGCATGGTCTTAACCGGACAGGGAGAGCCGGCCATGATTCCTGTCCTGAGGGAGGATAAATCGAACTGGTTAAAGCTCTTCTGTTCCAGTAAAGTTATGAACATGGTCGGAACGCCGTAAATGGCCGTACACTTTTCCTTTTCCACATTGACCAGAATATCCAGAGCACTGTAAATATCTAAAACCACCATACAGCAGCCGTGGTTTAAAGCAGCCATTGCCCCCAGAACGAGCCCGAAACAGTGAAACAAAGGCACCGGCAGACAGATGCGATCTGTATTCGACAGACCCTGATTATAGCCTATCCAGTAGCCGTTGGTGACAATATTCTGGTGAGTCAGCATCACCCCTTTGGGAAAGCCGGTCGTCCCGCTGGTGTACTGCATATTGACTATATTATTATAATGCTGGCTGTCAGCCAGGGCCGCAAGTTTTTCCCGGGGAACCCGGTCCGCTAAATCTAAGACCTCTTTGTAGCCGTACATATGGGGGGGGACATCATCGCCTAGGAAGATAACTTTTTTCAGTTGGGGCAGATTTTCCGACTTAAGGCCATCCCGTCCTGACGTTAATATCTCCGGCGCCACCTGCTGAAGGGCCTCAACATAACTAAAGCCCCGGAATCCGGACATTAAAAAGAAATAGTTAGTGTCCGACTGCTTAAGAAGATAGTCTATCTCCGCCCGGCGGTAATGGGTGTTGACTGTAATAAAAATAGCCCCAATTTTGGCGGCTGCGTAAAAAACCGTCAGCCACTCCGGGACATTGGTGGACCATATGGAGATCTTATCTCCGGGTTTAACGCCTAGAGCCAGAAGACCGCAGGCTAAAAGATCAACTTCCTCGTTTAAAGAAGACCAGGTATAACGCCGGCCCGGTCCGGGATAGATCAAAGCTTCCTGATTTGGCCATCTGGCGGCGTTGTCCTCCAAGCTCCGGCCCACTGTCTTGTTTCTCAGGTAATCATTCATCAAAAATTAAATCTCCTAAAACGGTCCGGACACCGAAAAGAGCCCATGAGCGCCTCGTGGGCCCCAGACAATCCCAAAACATTAAGAATAAGGATCGTGAGGTCTTAAGCTCAAAGGGCGGCGGTGACCTAGGCCGGCGGCTGAAAGGCAATGGCCCTTATCAAGGGAAGTTTTTCATTATAATAGCATGGCCGGAGCATGGCAAGAGATAAATTATGACTATATTGATTTAAATTAGGTTAATATCAACAAATAGCATCAATTTTAATCCAATATTTATTCATAGCCATTTGTTTAGACTGAGAATTACTCAAGAAAAATATTTCTCCCGGCCTCAAGCCAAACCTGGAGAGGTTCCGTCCATTTTCCTTTTCTGGCTAAGAGCCTTCCCGAAGACCAGGGAAATAATTAAGTTATAAGCTTAAAGCAGCCGGCAGCTCTGGGGAAATGCTGCCCGCCAAAAAATAATAATCTCACTGCTCTTGAAAAAAAAAGCTTTCTGTGTATAATGGGTGTGCTTAACGTCAGCGGCCTCTGAAAAGGCTGGAAGCTAATCAGAAAGACCCGGCCGGTTTTTCCGGGCCGTAATTATGGTCCCTGAGACTGTCTGCTCTTTAGATACTGTTTAACCGACAGCCCAAAAAGTATCCGGAGCGCTGTAGAATCCTGACCTAAAAGCCGGTGATATAAAGCGCATTCCAATCGGAACCGGGGCGAAAGTAACGCTTATTTCCGGGCGGCATAGCCAAGCGGCTAAGGCGACGGTCTGCAAAACCGTTATTCGGCGGTTCGAATCCGCCTGCCGCCTCCAAAATAGCTTTGTCCTTTAATCTCAATAAGCCTAAGTTAATCCCGAAAGCCGCACTAATACACGACTTCCGGGATTTTTTCTGCCCGTTAGCAAAGCTCAATAATCCGGAAAAAACCAGCAAAAAGCCGTTGAATCCAGCATAAAAGCGGGTATAAACGCTGGTACGGACCCCCTGAAGCAGGGCCTGTACCCGCTTTACTGAAATCCTTACCCTGTACAGGCTTTAGCCGGTTCACGGGAGGATTAGAACCCGAATCCGTAAAGGGAACATAATCAGCCGGGACTATACCCGCAAATTTCGGAGGCCTATGCATCCGCCCAATACTAATAAGCTGACAGATGTTCAGATCCGCCGCCTGAAGGCGGGAGAAAAGCCTTATAAGGCCATGGACGGAAAAGGCCTGTATCTCCACATCCCGACCACGGGGGCCAAAATTTGGCGGTATAACTACCGGTTCCTGGGAACGCAGAAAACCCTGACCATCGGCCCCTACCCTGAAGTCAGTCTGGCCCGGGCCAGAGAAAAGGCATTGCAGGCCCGGCAAACCCTTATCTCCGGAGCAGACCCGGCCGCCCGAAAGAGAGCGGAAAAGGAAGCCGCCAGGGCAGGACTCGAAGATAATTCCTTTGAGTCGCTGGCCCTTGAGTATCTGGAAGTCCGCCGGGAAGGTCTGAAAGAAAGAACCCTTAAGCACATCTCCGGCCGTTTTAAACTGCACCTGTTCCCTTACTTAGGCCGCAGGCCCGTCAATGAGATTGAGCCGTCAGAACTGCTGGCCGCCCTAAGACGGGTTGAAGGTCAAGGCGCACTGGAGACCGCCAGCCGCCTCCGGACTCTGGCCGGGCAGGTTTTCAGATACGCCATAGCCACCGGCCGGGCCAGCCGGGACATAGCCTGGGATCTGAGGGGAGCCCTCAAAGCTCCGAAAGAAAGACACTTCCCGAGCCTGACAAAACCGGAGGATCTCCGCCGGCTGCTGCTGGCCATTGACGATTACCACGGAACCCAGGCCGTTAAGGCCGCCCTGCAGCTGGCCCCTCTGGTCTTCACCAGGCCGGGCGAGCTCAGGCAGGCCGAATGGTCCGAACTGGACCTGACAAAGTCAGAGTGGAAAATACCGGCGGAGAAGATGAAAACGGGCCGCCCTCACATAGTTCCCCTCAGCTCTCAGGCCATGGCCGTAATCGAAGACCTCCGAAGCCGGACCGGGCAGGGGCGTTATCTGTTCCCAGGGCCGAGGACGGTAACCAGGCCGATTACCGATATGACCCTGCTGAACGCGCTCCGGAGCATGGGCTTTACCAAAGATGAAATAGTCCCTCACGGATTCAGGAGCATAGCCAGCACTATATTAAATGAGCAGGGGTATAACTCCGACTGGATAGAACGGCAGCTGGCCCATGTTCCCGGCGGCGTGAGGGCCGCCTACAACTATGCCCAGTACCTGCCCGAACGCCGCCGGATGATGCAGGAATGGGCCGACTACCTGGACGGCCTGAAAAGGTCCTGACCCCCGCACAAGGCCGGTTTTTTGACCGGCTTTTTTATTGCCTTCACACCGCCTCAGCCTGTCTTTCATTAAAAATTTCAAATAATGCCTTTTTTTGTTTTGCGGATTAGCGAGATTACCCGCGCCCGGTATTATCTATATTGTCTCTATACGTCTCTATATGTCTCTATATGTCTCTATACGTCTCTATACGTCTCTATATGTCTCTATACGTCCGTCCTTAAATAATCAGTAAGAAAGAGAAAAAAGCACTTGACATATTATGTTTAATATGGTAGGGTAAATTTTATAACAAAAAACGCCTTGTAACCGGCCTGGTTGCGCTGACCTGACCGCCGAACCTAAAGCCGAAAGGAGGCGGAAAGCTGGGCAGTGGATCTTCCTTCAGACTTCAGGCAAGACCGAGGCGGGGAGAATCAGGCCCATTTTTGGTGAACACGTATATAACTGGAAAAAATTTTGGCCTCCCGTTGTACGATTTTTCTTATCACAGGCCCCGCAGGGCCATTTTAGGAGCCACCACCATGAGTCAAACAAAAACGATCGAGTCCCCCTACCTCCGGGCTAAG